>NZ_PSUU01000030.1:0-49433 GCF_002932015.1 Rathayibacter sp. AY1H3 | reverse complement strand
TCGAGGGCGGACGCCGGGGCGGCACCCGCCACCCCCACCCCGCCCCTAGGTTGGGGGGACCCGCATCGCCGACCGCGCACCACAGAGTTCCGATGGAGGAACGCCATGGCCACGACACCCGTGCTCCGCAGGATCGCGATCGCGCTGGTCGCGGTCGTCGCAGTGGGAGTGGCGGGTGCCGCACCGGCGTCCGCTCTCGACAGGCCCGTCTCCGGATACCTGAAGGACAGCGGGCTCACGCCCGAGAAGATCCGCGACTTCCTCGGCGGACCCCTCATCTCGCCCTCGACGCAGGTGGGCTACGGCGGAGCGGTCTCGAGCGTCGACGCGAACGCGAGCCGCGTGGGCATGGAGGTGCTGAAGCGCGGCGGCAACGCAGCTGACGCCGCGGTCGCCACGGCCGCGGCCCTCGGCGTGAGCGAGCCGTACAGCGCCGGCATCGGCGGAGGCGGGTACTTCGTCTACTTCGACAAGGCCTCCGGCGAGGTCAGCACCATCGACGGACGCGAGACAGCGCCGGCCGGCATCACCTCGGACGCGTTCCTCGACCCCGCGACCGGAGCCCCGTACCCGTTCACCCCGGACCTCGTCTCCTCCGGCGTCGCGGTCGGCGTGCCCGGCACGGTGGCGACCTGGGACACCGCGGTCGACCGCTTCGGCACCCTGCCGCTCCCCGTCGTGCTGGCGCCCTCGATCGCGCTCGCGGCGAAGGGCTTCCGGGTGGACGAGACCTTCCGCAACCAGACGCTCGACAACCTCGAGCGGTTCCAGGCGTTCCCCGACACGGCCGAGCTCTTCCTCCCCGGTGGGGACGCGCCGAAGGTGGGCAGCACCTTCCGCAACCTCGACCTCGCGAAGACGCTGACCTCCATCGCCGTCCACGGGCAGGACGCGTTCTACGAGGGCGCGCTGGCCGCCGAGATCGCCGACACGGTCCAGAACCCGCGGATCGCCGAGGGGTCGGACCTCCCGGCCCCGGCCGGCACGATGACCGCCGCCGACCTCGCGGCGTACTCGGTCGCCGAGCAGGCGCCGACCCGCGTCTCCTACCGCGGACTCGACGTCTACGGGATGGCACCCTCCTCCTCCGGCGGGATCGCGGTCGGCGAGGCCCTCAACATCCTCGAGAACCACGACCTCGCGGCCGAGGACACCGGCAGCGCCCTGCACCTCTACCTCGAGGCGTCCGCCCGCGCCTTCGCCGACCGCGGCGCCTACGTCGGCGACCCGGCCTTCGTCGACGTGCCCACCGAGACGCTCCTCAGCCAGGAGTTCGCGGACTCGCGGGACTGCACGATCGACCCGGCGACCGCCTCCGTCCGCCCGGTCGCGCCCGGCGCTCTCGACGGCTCCGGATGTGCGACCGCCCCCGCCGCGGAGGAGTCGGACACCGAGAACATCTCCACCACCCACCTCTCGGTCGTCGACAAGTGGGGCAACGCCGCCTCCTACACGCTCACGATCGAGCAGACCGGCGGCTCGGCGATGACCGTCCCCGGCCGCGGCTTCCTCCTCAACAACGAGATGACCGACTTCTCCCCCACCTTCGTCGACGGGGACCCGAACCGGATCGAGCCGGGCAAGCGCCCGCGCTCGTCGATGTCGCCGACGATCGTGCTCGACGGCGGGGACGTGCGGTTCGTCGTCGGCTCGCCGGGCGGATCGACGATCATCACGACGGTCCTGCAGACCCTGGTCAACCGCATCGACCTCGGCATGACGCTCCCCGAGGCGGTGGCAGCGCCCCGCGCCTCCCAGCGCAACGGCGCGACGACCTCGGCCGAGCCCGAGTTCATCGAGGCGTACGCCGACGACCTCGCTCCCTTCGGCCAGCAGCTGGTCCCCTCGGGCGACACCTTCACCTCGGCCGCGCAGATCGGGGCGGTGGCCGCCATCGAGGTCGACCCCTCCGGCCGGATGACCGCGGTCGCCGAACCGGTGCGGCGCGGCGGCGGCGTCGGGCTGGTGGTCCGGCCCGAGAAGTGACGCCCCGGAGCCTCCGCGGCCCGCTGAGAGGAACCGTCGGCCGGCCGCCCCTCTCGCCCGGGAGCGGTCCTCCGCGGGAAGGAGGCGTCTGCGACACTGGGGAGATGTCGTCGTCGCGCCCGCTGCGCACCCTCCGGGGCGTCGTCGCGGCGACGGTGGCGACGCTCGTCGCACTGTTCTCGCACGTGGCCGGCGGCGGCCAGATCCCGGGTCCGCTCGGTGTCGCGATGCCGCTCGTCCTGTCGGTCCTGGTGTGCGTGGCGCTCGCCGGGCGCAGGCTCTCCCTGGTCCGCCTGGCGGTCTCGGTGGGAGTCAGCCAGTTCCTGTTCCACACGCTCTTCACGATCGGGACCTTCGCGGGGCCGGTCGATGCGCCGACCCTGCACGCGCACCACGGTGCCGTGATCGACGTCAGCGCGGCGATGACGCACAGCGGGATGACCGGCTCCTCGATGTGGGCGGCGCACCTCGTCGCCGCCGTCGCGACGACCGCGGCGCTCCACCGCGGCGAGTCCCTCCTCGTCAGTGTCGCCGCGACGACGAGCCACCTCGTCACCCGCCTGGTGCGGGTCCTGCCGACTCCGGTGGCCGCTCCTCGACCCGCGCGACGCTCCTCCTTCGAGCTGCGCGACGTGCTCCCCCTCGCCTCGGGCGTCTTCCCCCAGGCGGCGCTGCGGCGCGGCCCCCCTCTGCAGCCCGCCTCCTGATCATCGACGCGAGCCGCGGCGAGGACCTCCCCGGAGGTCCCCGCAGCGTCTGACCGACCCGTCTCCTCCCTGAACCCTCGCGAACGGCGCGCCCCTCACCGGGACGGCGGAGGCCGACGAGCCCGACTTCGAGGCGACGACGACCATCGGCTTCCCGGTGATCCCGGAGTTCTCGCACATGAGGCGCGCCCGCTCGGAGAACACCGCCGAGCGCTTCCACCGCCGGGCCTACAACTACGACGACACCCCGACGGGCGAGGACATCTCGAACTCCGGGCTGATCTTCGCGGCGTTCCAGGCCGACGTCACCGCGCAGTTCGTGCCGATCCAGAAGCGCCTGGACGAGCTGGACCTGCTCAACGAGTGGACGACGCCGATCGGCTCCGCCGTCTTCGCGATCCCGCCGGGCTGCGTCGAGGGCGGCTACATCGGCGACACCCTCCTCTGACCCTCACCGGCACCCGCCACAGCACCGAAGGACCAGAAGCATGACCACCACCGCCACGAGACCCCGCGACTCCGCCGACACCCCGCCCCCGCCGCACAGAAGCAGCGCAGGCTGGCTCGGACAGCTGCTGCTCCGCCTGCACTTCTCCGCCGCCCTGTTCGTCGGGCCGTTCATCCTCGTCGCCGCGACCAGCGGAGCGCTCTACGCACTCACCCCGCAGCTCGAGCAGGTCGTCTACGCGCAGGAGCTGCACGCCCCCGAAGCGGACACCTACGTGCCCCTGGCCGACCAGATCGACGCCGCCGACGCGTACACCGGAGGCGGGCAGAGCATCGTCGCCGTCCGCCCCGCACCGAACCCCGGCGACACCACCCGGGTGATGTACGCGGACCCGTCGCTCGGCGCCAGCGAGACCCGCGCGGTCTTCATCGACCCGGCCACCGCCGACGTCCGCGGCGACCTCACCGCCTACGGCACCAGCGGCGCCCTGCCGTTGCGGACCTGGATCAGCGACCTGCACCGGACGCTGCACCTCGGGGACGTGGGCCGCTCCTACAGCGAGCTCGCCGCCTCCTGGCTGGGGGTGGTCGCCCTCGCCGGCCTGGGCCTCTGGATCATCCGCCTCCGCCGAGCCCGCGTGAAGAGGGACCTGCTGCGCCCCGCGCCGAGGACCACCGGCTACAAGCGCCTGTTCTCCTGGCACGCCTCCACCGGCGTCTGGCTGCTCGTCGGCGCCCTGTTCCTCTCGACCACAGGCATCACCTGGTCGCTCTACGGAGGCGGGAACTTCGAGACCCTCCGCTCCGCAGTCGGCTGGACCACGCCCTCGCTGGGGACGACGCTCGGCGACCGGACCGGCGAGGTGGCCGACGACCACGCCGGACACGGCGCGGCCACCGGCGACGCCGTCGAGTCGACGGCGGGCTACTCGCCGGCCGCCTACGACTCGGTGCTCTCGGTCGCCCGCGAGGTCAACGTGAACACGGGACTGGTCGAGATCCGGCCGCCCGCGGCGGAGGGCTCGGCCTGGGTCGTGCAGGAGATCCAGCGCAGCTTCCCGACCGAGGTCGACGGCGTCGCGATCGACGGGAGCACGATGCAGGTCGTCGACCGGGTCGACTTCGCCGACTTCGGCCTCGTCGCCAAGCTCTCCCGCTGGGGCATCGACACGCACATGGGCTCGATGTTCGGGCTGCCCAACCAGCTGCTGCTGTTCGTCACCGCGGCCGGCATCGCCACGATGGTCGTGCTCGGGTACCTGATGTGGTGGAAGCGCCGCCCCACCCGCGGCCCCCGACAGCTCGTCGGCACCCCGCCGGCCCGGGGAGCTCTCCGGCGCGCGCCGTGGTGGGGAGTCGCGTCCGTCCTGGTGGTCGCCGCCGCGGTCGGGCTGTTCCTCCCGCTCCTGGGGGCGAGCCTCGCGGCCTTCGTGATCATCGACACGCTGCTGGGGCTCCGACCCGCGAACCGCTGAGCGCGCGGGCGCCGACCCGGTGAGGTCCACCGGGCCGGCGTCACAGCCCCTTCGGGAAGCCGAGGGAGCGCAGCACGGGGTCGAGGCCCTCCCACTGCTGACGCCGCTCCGCGTCCCGGTCGGCGTCGCTCCCCCGGAGTCCGACCGCCTTCCTCACCGTTGTCTCCGTGGATTCGGGGCAGTTGTCGGCTCCGGAACGCGCCAGGGGTCCCGGGTACGGCTGACCGCCTTCAGCCGCCTGATGGCATGCCGTGATGAGCCGCCCGGGACCCCGCAACGGCAGGACCGCTCATGGAGAGACGCGACCAGATCGCCCCGTGATGACATGCCGGCGAGGTCGTTCACGGCGCACCGCACCCGCTGAACGGAAGGACCCTGCGTGCCCCGACTCCGGGCCGGAATCGACGCCGGCAAGACCGACCACCACTGCCGGTGAGGGTGCATCGATGATGCTCATCGCGCGCCTCCGAGCCAGAGTCCTGTTGCTGCGGCGATGACGCTGAGGAGGAGCGTGCCGAGGGCGTTGATGGCGGAGGCGAGTTGGCGTCCTTCGGCGAGGAGACGGACGGTTTCGAGGCTGGCGGTGGAGAAGGTGGTGTAGCCGCCGAGGAAGCCGGTGCCGAGGACGAGTCGCCACGGCTCGGGGGCGATGCCTGCGAGGGCGAGGCCGGTGATCAGGCCGAGGAGGAGTGATCCGGTGACGTTGATGACGGTGGTGCCCCAGGGGTAGGCGCCGCCGGTGCGGGCCTTGATGAGCCCGTCGAGGAGGAGCCGTGTTGCGGCTCCGATTCCACCGGCGAGGGAGAGCGCGAGGAACAGTGCGGGTGTCATGCCGGCACCTTCCTCTGCGTGCGTCGCCGGTGGAGTGCTGCGGCGAGGGCGACTCCGGTCCAGGACGCGAGGGCACCGAGCAGGACGGTGCCGAGCGCGTAGAGGGCGGCGGGTGCGGGGTGTCCTGTGGTGAGCAGGTGGGCGGTGTCGGTGGCGAGGGTGCTGTAGGTGGTGAAGCCTCCGAGCGCTCCGGTACCGAGCAGCAGCCGTGCGGTGCGGCGTCGGCCCTCGTCGCTACCGGCTCTGGCGAGGCTCTCCAGGAGTACGCCGAGCAGGAGCGCGCCGACGATGTTGATGGCGAAGACGACGGTGTCGAAGGCGGGATCGGCGGGGAACGCGAGGGTCAGGCCCTCCCGCGCCCCGGTCCCGACCGTGCCGCCGGCGGCGACGAGGAGGAGGTATCGCGGACGCAGGTGCACGGGTCGTGGCGTCCCGTCGGGGGCGTCGTCGACGTCGAGGTCGCTGTCGACCGGCAGCTCGGGGTCGGGGTCCGGGGGGCGGTGACGGTGGCGGTCATCAGTCACGGGGAGTGGGACCTTTCGGGAGGGGGCGGGTCAGTGGGTGAGACCGTAGTGCAGCGTGGGGTCGAGGTGTTCGATGTCGACGAGGCGGTTGTACTTCGCGACCCTCTCGCCGCGCGCGGGGGCGCCGGATTTGATCTGCCCGACTCCGGTTCCCACCGAGAGGTCGGCGATGAAGGTGTCGAGGGTCTCGCCGGAGCGGTGGGAGACCATGCAGCGCATGCCGGCGTCGTGCGCGGCCGCGATCGCGTCGAGGGTGCCGGTGATGGTGCCGATCTGATTGGGCTTGATGAGTGCGGCGTTGGAGTAGCCGTCGCGGGCTCCGTCGCGGATGCGGTCGGCGTCGGTGACGTAGAGGTCGTCTCCCACGAGCTGCACCCGGTCGCTGATGGCGTGGGCGAGGAGGGCCCAGCCCTCGTGGTCGTCCTCGGCGAAGCCGTCCTCGATGCTGCGGATCGGGTAGTCGGCGATCAGCTTCTCGTAGTAGCGGGCGAGTGCGTCGCGGTCGAGATCGGTGCCGGCGACGGTGTAGTGGCCGTCGCCGTGGAAGAAGCCGTTCGCGGCGGGATCCATCGCGATCGCGATGTCACCGGTGCCGGGCTGGTATCCGGCGTCGGTGATCGCTGCGACGAGGAGGTCCAGGGCGTCTTCGGGCCGGTCGATGGGGGGCGCGAAGCCGCCCTCGTCGCCGAGCCCGGAGGTGCCGTAGGCGGTGCGGACGCGGGCGGCGAGGGCGTGATAGATCTCGGCGCCGACCTGCACGGCCTCCTCCTCGGTGCCGGCGGAGACGGGGGCGATCATGAACTCTTGGAAGTCGAGGCCGTTCGCGGCGTGCGCGCCGCCGTTGATGACGTTGAAGTGCGGGACGGGCAGGGAGGCGGTCGCCCCGGTGTGATCGGCGATCCACCGGTGCAGGGGCAGGCCGGTGCGCGCGGCGAAGGCGCGGGCGGCCGCGATGGAGACGGCGACGACGGAGTTCGCTCCGAGGCGGGCGAGGTTCGCGGTTCCATCCAGCGCTCGCAGCGCTTCGTCGATCTCGCGAAGCGAAGTCCAGGAGTGATCGAGCAGGAGGGCGCGGATCTCGCCGTCGACGGCCGCGACAGCGGAGCGGACTCCGCGTCCGCCGAACGCGGGGCCGCCGTCGCGCAGCTCGACCGCTTCGAACGCGCCCGTCGAGGCGCCCGCGGGGGCGGAGGCGTCCAGGACGGTGTCGTCGTCCAGACGCAGGGTGACAGCGACGGTCGGGAAGCCGCGGGAGTCGAGGATCTGCCGTGCGGCGACGTCGGTGATGACCAGCGGGTGTCCGGCGGGGTGGGTGACGTACTCGCCCGTCCCGTGGATGCTGGTGCGGGTGTGGCTGATGTAGGCGTTCATCAGGTTCCTCCTTCGTGGGCGAGCGTGATCGCCGCCCGGTCGGCTCTTGCGGGGTCGAGGTAGCGTCCGCTCCTCGAGATCGGTGTCCCGGACGGCCCGGTGTCGTACAGGTACGGCTGACCAGTCGGGATGTTCAGATCGCGGACCGCGGCATCGCCGAGGTCCTCGAGAAGGGCGCGCAGCGCGCGCAGGGAGTTGCCGTGCCCGACGATGAGCACCGTCTCGCCCTCCTGGAGGGCGGGCAGGATGCGCTCCTCGAGGAGCGGCTGCAGTCGGTGGACGACGTCGCGCAACGACTCCGTCTCCGTCATCGCCTCGGCCGGCTGCCCACGGAACGCCGCGGACCTGTGCAGCTGCACGAAGGCGGCGGCGGACAGAGCAGGCGGGCGGACGTCCATCGACCGGCGCCACTCCAGGAAGGCGTCGGCCCCGTACCGGGCTTCGACGGCGCTTGTGGACAGGCCGGTGAGCGCTCCGTAGTTGCGCTCGTTCAGCCGCCACTGGGCCGCGACGATCCGCGGCCGCCCTGGAAGGGCGCCGGCGATGATCCGGGCCGATTCGGTGGAGCGTTGCAGGGTCGACGTGAGGATCAGATCGGGGTCGATCGATGCGTCCCTCAGCAGCGTCGCGGCCTGTCGCGCTTCGTCACGTCCGAGGTCGGTGAGGGGGACGTCGAGGACGCCGCAGAAGAGACCGTCGGCGTTGCCGGTGCTCTCACCGTGGCGCACGAGGACGAGCGGGGGATGCGCGGGCATGGGTCACCTACCTGGTCTCTGATCGAGAAGGTAGGAACCATCAGCCTCGGCGGCAGTTCGAGCTCACGCTCGGGCGGGATCCATCACCACTGCTGTCAGCCTACGCCCGCACCTCGGTCAGGACCAGGGCAGCGGCTCCGAATCATCGACCGGGGCGAGGGGGATCATGAGGGCCGGCCGGTGCTGACGGTGAGCGAGACGGGCGCCGACGGCACCGGAGAAGACCTCCTGCACGGTGCGACGCAGAGACGGCTCCTTCGTGCCGACAATGATCATGACCGCATCGACACGGTCCGCGAGCGTCGCCAGAGCGTGTGCAACGTCACCGGCCATCTGATGCGTCTGCCACGGGACACGGTCACCGACGATCCGGTCAAGCCGCTCGAGGATCGCAGGATCTGGAGCCAGTGGAGTGTCGCAGATGCACTGCGGGCGACACCGGCCCCTTCCCCAGGGTCCGGTCCCCGCCAGCTGCCCGCGCGTACACGTGCGGACGCTGCGGCGTACCCGGATCGGCTGCTACTGACGAAGCGCGCCTCGGGAACGAACGGTGGGATCACGCTCGACCCGACGATCGGGGTGTCGTCGAGGATGGCACGCGGTCGAACCGATCACCACGGAGACCACCGCGCGCGAGGCGGTGAGAAGCAGCTCAGGCGCAAGGGGGTCGCGAATCGTCGTCGGCGCGGTTCACTCACTGCATGGATGGTCTGCCCTTCGTTGTTCTCGTCGTCATCTTTCTCGCCGCCGCCGCAGTGGTGTGGGTCGCCGGCATCCAGTTGTCGAAGGCCACGGACGTTCTGGACGCGCGTCTGCACCTGGGGAGTGCGCTGGGCGGTCTGATCGTTCTCGCCGTCGCGACGAACCTGCCGGAGATCGCGATCACCGTGTCCGCCGCGCTCTCCGGGAACCTGGACGTCGCGGTCGGCAACATCCTCGGCGGCATCGCGCTGCAGACCGTGGTCCTCGTCGTCCTCGACCTGTTCGGCAAGCCCGGAAAGGGTGCGAAGCCGCTCACCTACCGTGCCGCGTCCCTCACACTCGTGCTCGAGGGGCTCGTGGTCGTCGCGGTGCTCGCCGTCGTCATCGCCGGCAGCCAGCTGCCCTCCGGACTTGAAGTGCTGCGCCTGACCCCGGACGTCGTCCTCATCGCCGGCCTCTGGGTCGTCGGGCTGCTGCTCGTGCAACGCTCCGGCAAGCACCTCCCCTGGCACGAGGACGGGCGGGCCCCCGACGCGACAGCATCCCCCTCGAAGAAGAAGACGCACCCGATGAGCACACGCAAGGCGACCATCGTGTTCACGATCTCCGCCGCGGCGACCCTCCTCGCCGGTGTCGTGCTCGAGCGCGCCGGTGATGCAGCATCCTCGCAGCTCGGTCTCTCCGGGGTGCTGTTCGGAGCCACCGTGCTCGCTCTCGCCACCTCCCTCCCCGAGATCTCAACCGGGCTGCAAGCCATCAAGCAGGGCGACGACAACCTCGCCATCAGCGACATCTTCGGCGGCAACGCCTTCCTCCCCGTCCTGTTCCTCGTCGCCACCGTCCTCTCCGGCACCGCAGTCCTCCCGCAGGCGAACTCGTCCGACATCTACCTCACCGCTCTCGCCGCCCTGCTCACCCTCGTCTACATCGTCGGACTGATCTTCCGACCCACCCGCCGCATCGCCGGCATGGGAATCGACTCGTTGATCGTGCTCGCGCTCTACACCGTCGGCATCGCCGGGCTCTTCGCCATCACCGCGACATGACGTCCGCGCCGCCGTGGGCAGATCGACCAGATCGCTGTAGCTCGAGCAGACACGGCCGCTGGCGTGATCGGCGTAGCGACGAGCCGTGCACCGGTCAGCGCAACTCGTGTGCGATCTCCAGGAACGCCGCCGCGGACGACCCGATGCGATCGGACCAGATGGCGCGGAGGGGTCGCACGAGTGCTGGTCCGCGGAGGGGCACTCGTATCAGTGAGCGCGCGGCGAGATCTGTTTCGACGGTGAGGATGCTCATGACGGCGGGCGCGATGCCGGCGCGGGCGTTCGCTCGGATGATCGCCGTCGTCTCCAGGATCGCGGCGGGAGTCGTGAGTGCGAGCCCGGCGTCGTGGAGCCATGCTTCGAGGGTCGTCCGGGTGCCGGAGCCTTCCTCTCGTGTCAGCAGTGCGGTCCCGGCCAAGTCCTCGGCGCTGATACTCGCCGCGCGTGCCCAGGGGTGGTCCGGTGCCACGACGACAGCGAGTTCGTCCTCCGTGACCACGTCAGAGGAGAGCGTGGCCGTGGACGCCGGTGTCTCGACGAATCCGAGCTGCGCCGCACCGGATCGCACGAGCTCTGTGACCGTGGCTGAATTGCCGGCGATCAGCTGCACACTCACCTCGGGTGTGCGCTGTCGGAATTCGAGGAGCCAGCGTGGGAGCAGCAGTTCGGCGATGGTCTGCGACGCCGCGAGAACCAGTGAGCCGGTCGGCTGTCGCAGTGCCGCCGCGCCCGCCTCGAGGCGGCGGGACGCCTCGAGGACCGGGCCGGCCAGCTCGAGCACGAGCCGGCCCGCGTCGGTCATCAGGGACCCGGTCGGAGAGCGGCGCACGAGCGGCTGCCCGATGGCGCGCTCCGCTACCCGCAGACGCGCCGAGACGGCCTGCTGGGTGACGCCGAGGGCTTCGGCAGCGCGGGAGAGCGAGCCCGCCTCGGCGACGCGTTCGAGCACCTCCAGCGTGTCGAGATCCAGGATCCGGTCCGTCAATCGCCGCGTCGCCACAAGCACTCATTGTGCCCCGCCAACACGATCGCTGTATCGGCTGGTGACGGCGATGCTCAGGCTGGAGTCATGACAACTTTCTCCCCCGCCCGCGCATCTTCCTCGATCGGGCATCCTCCGCGGTCGAGGCGCTTGTTCCGGGAGCTGGAGCATCCGGGACTGATCGTGTCGAACCTGACGCCGAACTGGTTCGCGTCGATCATGGGCACCGGCATCGTCGCGGTCGCCGCCGCGTCCCTGCCACTCCAGTTCCCCGGACTCCGTACCGGGGCCACCGTCGTCTGGGCGATCGCCGCGATGCTGCTCGTCGCGCTGACGGTCGCGACCGGGCTGCACTGGGTCCGCTACCGCGCTACAGCGATGAGGCACCACCTGAATCCGGTCCTCTCGCACTTCTACGGCGCGCCTCCCATGGCGTTCCTCACCGTCGGCGCGGGAACCCTCCTCCTCGGCAAGGACTGGATCGGCCTGCCGGCCGCTGTCACCATCGACTGGGTGCTCTGGACCGCGGGGACTCTCGGCGGGCTGGTGACGGCGGTCCTGGTGCCCTACCTCGCGTTCACCCGGCATGAGAACAAGCCCGATTCGGCGTTCGGCGGCTGG
This sequence comes from Rathayibacter sp. AY1H3, assembly GCF_002932015.1. Lineage (NCBI taxonomy): Bacteria > Bacillati > Actinomycetota > Actinomycetes > Micrococcales > Microbacteriaceae > Rathayibacter > Rathayibacter sp. AY1H3. Next base: position 37,986 of record NZ_PSUU01000030.1, on the reverse strand, counting down.
CTGATGCCGATCGTTCCGCCGATGGTGTCCGCTTCCACCGGCGCATTGCTGCTGCCGTACGCGCCCGCCGGGCAAGCGCGGGAGACGCTCCTGTGGTCCTGCTACGGCTTCTTCGGCCTCAGCCTGGTCGCGTCGCTGGTGGTGATCACCCTGATCTGGAACCGGCTCGCGCAGCACAAGGTAGGAGCGGCGGGGATGGTGCCGACGCTGTGGATCGTCCTCGGTCCGGTCGGACAGTCGATCACCGCTGTGAATCTGCTCGCCTCGAACGCGCCCACCGTCGTGGACGCCGGCATGGCGCGTGCGCTGCTGGTCGTGGCTCTGGTGTACGGCTTCGCGATGCTCGGCTTCGCGCTGCTCTGGACCGTCATCGCCCTCGCGATCACCCTCCGCACCGCGAAGGAGCACCTGCCGTTCAGTCTGACGTGGTGGTCGTTCACGTTCCCCGTCGGCACCTGCGTCACCGGACTGAACGGCCTCGCCCTGCACTCCGGTCTCACGGTCGTCGCCGGCCTCGCCGTGCTCTACTACGTCGGCCTGATCGCCGCGTGGATCATCGTCGCCGCCCGCACGTTCCACGGTTCCGTGATCCGCGGCACCCTGCTCGCACCACCGCGGCCGGCCTGACCGGGATCGAGGAGCATCGTGGATGTCCGAACCCTGAACGCCCTCGCCGAGACCTGGCGGAGTACCGCGGACGCGACCGGACGCTTCGTTCCGGGCTTCGATCCCCGCTCCGGCGGCACCGCCAGTCGCGTCCTGGTGCTGATGCAGTCACCCGGCCCTCGGACGATCGCCGCGGGATCCGCTGCCGTCTGCAGCGAAGACAACCTCGGGCCCACCGCCGCCGCGTTCCGGGCGGCCCGCATCGAGTCCGGACTCTCCCGCGACCACTACGTCCGGTGGAACCTCATCCCGTGGGAGATCCCTGGCCGCGTCCGCCCCGCGGACATCGAGCAGGGCCGGCTCGCGCTCGGTGAGCTGCTGGAGCTGCTGCCCGCGCTCGACGCCGTCGTCACCTACGGGACCGTGGCGCTCGACGGGGTCATGCGCTATCTGACCCTGCACGATGATCCCCGTGTCGTCCCCGTCCTCGCGGCACCGCACCCCTCACCGGCCAACGGGCGTCACCGCGCCGACCAGCACCTCCGCTCCGTGAACGCGCTCCGCCTCGCGAATCGTCTCGGATCCGGTCGGCGAGTCGCAGACTGACGGCACTGAAGGGAGACGTCCGCGTCTCGGTCGTCACCGGTCGCCGTGACCGATGAGGTGTTGATCTCAGACGGCCCCCGTCCTCGAACCGCTGACGGGAACGGCATGGTCGTCCACGACGTCGACGGTGTACGCCGCGCCGTGCTCGAGCGTGTGGCCGACGGTGCACTGGCGGTCGACCGCCCGGTGGGTGCGCTCGGACAGTGAGGCGATCCGCTCGGGATCGAGCGCCGACAGGTCGGCGCGGATCACGGCGGCGATCGAGTCGTAGCGGTCCTCACCCTCGGGCTTGGTCGCGGTGATGTCGGTGGTCGCTTCGAAGTCGGCTCCGAGCCGGCTGGCGAGGATGTGGTCCGAGGAGAGCATGCCGCAGGCGGCGAGGGCGAGGTGCAGCAGCTCGCCGGGCGAGAACACGCCGTCGGCGTCCGACCCGCCGATGCGGACCTCGGCTCCTCGCGCGTTGCGGCCGATGAAGCTTCTCGGGCCCTCGCGGGTGATGTGCAGCGGCGTGGTCTCGGTGCTCATGGTCTGCTCCTGTCCGGTGCCCGCGGCACCGCGGGCAGTGTCGGTGTCTCCTGCGGGTGGGCGGTGTCTCAGGTGTCGGTGCGGACGAGGGGGGAGTTCGTGCCGCGGACCCTGATGTCGACGCCGGTGATCTCCGACCGGGCGACGCCCGTGGACGCCGCCAGGTCGACGGCGCGCCGCCCGGCCGCCGTCCAGGTGGCGACGGTGATCGTGCTGCCGTCTGTGCGGGTGATCACGAGTTCGTACTCCGCGTCGGCGGGCGCATCACCACTGTAGGTGCAGCTCCACTCCAGCCGGGTGCCCCACGGCTTCCCCTCGACCTGGATGTCCGCAGCGAGAGCGGGATCGGCCGCGATCGGGTCCATCGGTTCGAGGGTCGCCTCGCTCGCCACGGGAGCGCCCGCGATGCCCGTGCCGAGAGCGACACCTCCGAAGACGGAGGCGGTGACGGCGGCCGCGACGGCGAGGGACGTCACCAGCCGGCGCCGACGTCGGCGCGTCCGGACACGGTGGGCGATGGCGGGCAGCGTCACCATCGACGGCGGCGCCTCCTCGCCGTCGTCCGATGCGCTGATGGCGAGAGCGTCCTCGACGGAGAGGCGGCCGACGATGCCGGGCAGTCCTGCCAGCTCTGCCACGGCCGCGCGGCAGGCCGCGCAGCCGCTGAGGTGCTGCTCGTACTCGAGTCGCTGATCCGCGGGGAGAGCGCCGAGGACGTAGGACGCGTCCCAGTCGCGGTACTCGTCCTCCGTCGCAGAGCTTCCGTGGTGATCGTTCATCGGGTGACGCCCCTTTCCTGCAGAGCCAGTCGCAGTCCGCGCAGTCCGTAGTGCAATCGAGATTTCGCTGTTCCCTCGGGGATGGAGTGCCGGCGGGCGATCTCGGGGACGGTGTGTCCGAGGAAGTACGCGTCCACCACGATCTGACGATGCTCCACCGACAGCGATGCGAGAGCGTCGGCGACCAGGATGCTGTCCAGGACCGCGTCGGTGCGATCGGGGACGGCGCCGCCGCCGTCCTCGTCCTTCGCCGGCACCTCGCGTCGGCTCCGAGCGGATCGGGCGTCGTCGATGACGAGGTTGCGGGCGACGGTGAACAGCCACGCGCGAGCGGCGTCGGCGTCGCGTTCGAGGACCTGCGGGCGCTGCCAGGCCCGGACCATCGTCTCCTGCACGACGTCCTCCGTCAGCGCCGCGTTCCGAGTGAGGTTCTGCACGAAGCGCCGCAAGGCCGGGCCGTGACTCTCGTACAGCGCCGCCAGGAGCTCATCGACGGGGCGGGGCACAACGCTCACCGCCTCGAAGCGCCACGGTGCGCTCCCTCATCACGGTTGCTGCGATCACTGCCGGTCATCCCTTCCGTCCATGCCTGTCGAGAACCGGCGACCCGGCCCGACGATGCGCTTCGCTGCGCGGGGACGGGTCGCCGTCGCATCAGGACGCCGGGGTGGCGGTGCTCATGGCCGCGGCTTCCTTGTTCATCGTGCCGTCAGGGAGGAGGACGTACCAGGCGTCCTTCACACCCTGCCCGTTGACCTGGCCCGGCGCGGTGTCCTTCGCGAACCGGTAGACCGGCCATCCGTCGACGGTCAGCTGGGTCGTCCCGTCGGTGCGCGTGATCGAGCCGACCTCTCCGGTGATCCCGTCCGCGGCGGTCGTGCTGGACGCCGACACGGCCGGCCAGGTCGTGGCGCACTCGTCGTAGCAGCTGCTGCTGCCCGAGTTCTGCGTGTCCTTCATGAACGTGTAGACGGTGTAGCCGGCCTCGTCCGTGATGATCTCGCCCAGCGGCGAGGACGCCGTCGTGAGAGCCGCCGTCCCAGCGGAGGCGGTCGCGGTGGCGGAGGCCATCGCGGTGGCGGAGGGGCTGTCGGCCGGCGCTTCCGACGAGGCGGCCGAGCCGGCGGCCGTCGAGCATCCGGCGAGAAGGACGGCGGCGAACGCCGCAGTCGTCACAGTGGTCGCGATTCGCTTGAGCATGATGCCTCCTGTAGTGCGGGGGCCGAGGTGGTCCCACCGAGGACACGACACAGCAGTCGCGGACGTTCAACGACGCGAGAAGATCGCTGGGAGAGCATCCGCGCAGCGGGCGGATTCAGTGAGAGCGACGATCCGTTGCGCGCTCCTTCGCGTGAAGGCCCGAGGCTGCGCGCTGCTCTCCACGGCGGCGTGCGAGCAGTGATCGACCATGTGCGCGACGGCTGCGGCCTGCCCGGCCGCCCGCGCGGCAGCGGTGGCGGCAGGCTCGCCCGCCTGCGTCGCGGCGCGGGCTGCGGCGTGCGCCGTGAAGGCCGCCGCGCGGCACTCGGTCATCGGAGCCTCGCCCCGCCCCCAGGCGAGGAGGACGTCGAGCGCGCGCCAGGGCCGGGCATTGTCCGGGTCCCGCTCCTCGAACGCGGGGAGGGCGCGCTCCGCGCACTCCGCCGCCCACCGCGCGAGCGCCCGGTGGACCTCCGGCTCCGGATCCGCCCAGGCCGGCTCCTCCGCTCCGCCCACGGGTCTTCCTCCGATTCCGGAGCTCAGCTGGCTCTTCCCAGATGAGGGTGTAGGTCGGCCGGGAGCGTCGGTCCGCAGATAGACGTCGAGGTCTCCCGACGACGGAGGTTCCTACGCCATCCGTCCGAAAGACCTCGACGTGACCGACGCTACCCCGCCGGCCGGCTTCGGCCGCCCTGACCTGACCGCCTTCGCGTCTCATCCCAGTCGACCCTGATCGAGTCTGCTGACCCCCTCGACGAGAACGCAGCGACATCACAGCCACCCAACCCCGACCGTCAGGGAAGCCGGGACACGTCACATGACCTGTGCTGCGGGCGTGTCGAGTGGGTCGTCCAGGGGCGACGCAGGAGCGTCGACGCGACGTGCTGAGAGGTGGTTCCAGTCGAGCGCTAGGACACCGGCTACAGGCATCGCGATAGGTCAGGAACGGCGTCGCTCCCTGCGCAGGAGGGAGCGCAGAGTCTCGGCATTCGCGTAGCCGACCCGTAGCGCGATCTCGGCGGAGGTGAAGTCCGTGGTTGCTGAGAGGTGCCGAGCTCGTTCGATGCGAAGCCGTTGGACGAAGCCGAGCGGAGTGAGGTTGAGCGCCGCACGGACTCGTCGTTCGAGGGTGCGCCGGCTGGTGCCGAGCGACTGCGCGACGAAGGCGACGTTGAACGGTTCGTCCAGGCGGGCGCGCACGAAGCGTTCGAACTCGACGACGATCGGGTCCTCGTGCCGGAGATGTTCGTAGGCGACGAAGGCCGCCTGAGACGGACGCTCGTCGATGATGAGGAGCTTGGCGACATGTTGGGCCAGGTCGGGGCTGATCGATCGCACGAGTGAGAGCGCGAGGTCGATGTGGGCGAACGCGGCGCCGGCGGTGACGAGGTTCCCGTCGACCACGACCATGGTGTCGAGATCGAGGGCGACGGTCGGATAGCGCTTCAGGAACTCCGGCCCCAGGAACCAGCTGGTCGTCGCCCTCCGATGATGCATCCGTCCGGTCTCGGCGACAGCGAACACGCCGGTGCACGCCGCGGCGATCCGGGTGGTCGCCTCGTCGAGGCGCCCGAGCGAGGCGATGACCGAACGAGCATCTCGGCTCTGGAGGACGTCGTTGGTAGCGGCGGCCGTAAGGGTTCCAAGCGCAGGGACGACGACCACGTCGAACTCTCCGGACTCCGACAGCGGGTGGTCCACCGACAGGGTCATCGATGCCGTCGTGGTCACTCGCCGTTTCGGTCCGAGGATGGCGAGTTCGATCGGGTCGATCCGCGGGTCGACATCGCCGCGGGCTCCGTCGGCCACCCGCAGGATGTCGATGATCGACGCGATAGCCGAACCGAAGCAGCCGTCGATCGCGATCAGTCCGATACGCATGACGTAAACAATAGCAATACTGCCGTATACGCCACTCCCCACCGGCCCTCGCTCGTCATACGCTGAACTCGTCCCCGAAGAACCCCGACGTCAAGGAGAGTCCCTCATGTCCACACCCGCATCACTTCCGTATGCCTTCGTCGCCAAGATCGTCGCGGCCGATGGACAGCACGACGCGGTCGCCGATCTGCTCGCCGGCGCTGTCGCACTCGCCAACGAAGAAGTAGGAACGATTGTCTGGTTCGCGGTCAGGACCCACGCCGACACCTTCTGGATCTTCGATGCATTCCCCGACGAAGCCGCTCGCGACGCCCACGCCAACGGCGCCATCGTCGCAGCCCTGATGGCCAACCAGCACCTCCTCGGCGCAGCACCCGAGATCCTGGCGGCCGACGTCCTCGCGTCCAAGCTCCCGTAGTCCGCCAACGCACGAGACGATCGCGCCCCGCCGAGCCGTCGCCAGGTCGCGACGCAACGCCACGCTGCGTTGCCGAGCGGTGCGAGGCCTATCGGCACACGGACAGGATGCCGGCCGCGAGCGCTCAGTCGGCGAGGGGTCCGTCGCAGAGGAGAGCGACGTCGGTGTCGGGCAGAGCCGTGGGGCCAGCGCATCGCGCGACCACCAGAACGGTTCGCCGGAGCCGCCTGTCGGAATCGAACGGACGACCTCATCACGTCGGCTTTGCGTCTATCGCTTGATGCGCCCACTGGGCGAACGAGCCGCTCACCTGCGCAAACGCCGAGCGTGGAGGACGCCGCCATCCGGTGGTGACCGACGACGACCGACCAGTACCGACCGTTTCACCGGAGCTTGCGGCGGCGTCGAAGCCGAGCAAGCTCCATTCTTCTAACTCACCGCGCCCTCCTCCTCGCCGGCCCCGTCGTCGGCGAAGACGTTTCAGGGGTCTTCTCAGATGACGGTGGAGGTCGGCCGGGCGCGTCGGTCCGCAGATAGACGTCGAGGTCTCCCGACGACGGAGGTTCCTACGCCATCCGTCCGAAAGACCTCGACGTGACCGACGCTACCCCGCCGGCCGGCTTCGGCCGCCCTGACCTGACCGCCTTCGCTCGACTCGACGGCCTCGGTCTGCACACCGGCGCGGACCTGCTCACCGACAAGCAGAGCGACAGGCTACGCGCGCTGTTCGTTGATGACGCTCACGTCGAGGTCGAGGCGACCTGGGGTGTCTACCAGCGCATGATCGCCGCCTATCGCCACGAGGACCGGCAACGTGGCCGCGAGCTCATGGAGAAGCTGATCACCGACCTCAGCGCCGGCGTCCCCAAGGTGCTCACCGAGCTCACCACCCTGGGCCGGACCCTGAAGAAGCGAGCCGCTGACGTGCTCGCCTACTTCGAACGACCCGGCACCAGCAACGGGCCGACCGAGGCGCTCAACGGACGGCTCGAACACCTGCGCGGCTCCGCACTCGGGTTCCGCAACCTGACCAACTGCATCGCCCGAAGCCTGCTCGAGACCGGCGGCTTCAGACCCCAACTCCTACACCCCCGATTGGGATGAGCCGCTCAGCTCCGGCGCGGCCGCCCCGTGAAGTGCTTCACCCCGTAGACCAGGAGGAGCAGGATGCCGCTCAGCTGCAGGGCGAGCGAGAAGCCGGAGGCGAATTGACCGGCCGGCCACACCAGCCTCAGCACCAGCGCGACGAACATCGCTGTGACCCCGACGACGAACAGGACTCGATTCCGCATCCGTCGAGTCGACCATCCGCACGCGGGCCCTGGCCAACCGCCAGTGCTCAGCTCAGGCGCTCGGTCAGGTGGACGGTGACGACGTCGCCGAGGTCCTTGCCGATCGTCTTCCGCAGTTTCGCGCTGATCGACAGCATGTGACCGCCGGTGCCGTTCGGCAGCAGGCCCGCGGTCACCGGCTCGCCGTCGACGGTGGCGACCACCTTCACCGACCTCCCTGTGCCGAGCAGCTCGACGGAGCCGGGCACCTCGACGCACGACCAGAGGTCGCCCTTCACGGCGACACCGATCGGGGCGGTGAAGGCGAGGTCCAGGGGGCCGGCGCTCATGCGCTCTCCTCCGCGGACGCCGCGCTCTCGCCGGAGGAGTCCTGCCCGCTGTACCGGTCGAGGATCTCGTCGTACATCGCGGCGTCGAGCAGACCATCGGACAGGGCCCGGCGGACCTCCTCGAACTCCCCGGGGTCGAGGGTCGTCCAGTCGAAGCCGTCGCTCGGCGATCCGGGCCGGTAGCGCCGGCGGCCGAGCTCGTCGACGGCCTGCTCCCGCGTCAGCTCCCCCGCGGCGAAGCGCTGCGCGATCCCGTACGGTGTCGCGCCGGAGAAGCCGGAGCGCACGTGCGGCAGCGCGGCGGCGGCCTCGATCCCGTCGGACACCTCGTCGATCGACATGCGGACCCCTCCCGTCCGAGGGTCCACCGACCCTCCCGTCGACCCTACGACGAGACGTCGCATCCCGGTCGGGCCGGGCGACGCGCACTGCCCTCGACAGGCGGCTACCGTTCCTCCATGACCGGACGCGCCGCTACGTCCCGGCACGAGTTCCGCGTCGACTCGCGCACGCTCGTCGCCCACGACTTCCTCGGCACTCGAGCCCCCAGGGCTGCAGTCGTCTGGTGCGGAGGGACACCGCACACCGGCGCACTCCTCGCTCCCCACGTCGACGCCGCTGCGGCGCGCGGCATCCGGCTCGTCTCCGTCGCCCGTCCCGGCTTCGGCGGCTCGATGCGGGCTCCCGGACGGAGCATCGCGGATGCGGCCGCCGATGTGCTCCGCGTCGCCGACCTGCTCGGGATCGAGCGCTTCGTGGTGACGGGCTACTCCGGCGGCGGCCCGCACGCACTGGCCGCCGGGGCTCTCGGAGGTGATCGCGTCCTGGGCGTCGCGACGTTCGGCAGCCCGGCGCCCTTCAGTGACGACGGAGCGTGGTTCGACGGCATGCAGGATCCGGGCGCTCTCCGCAGCGCGCGCGACGGCCGGGCTGCGCGCGAGGAGTGGGAGGAGACGGCCCGCTTCGATCCGGAGCAGTTCACCGGTGACGACTACTCGGCCCTCGACGGCCCGCTGACGGCGCTCGGCGCAGAGGCCGGACGCGCCTCGGAGCTCGAACAGGGCGGGAGCGTCGACGACGACCTCGCTCTCGTCATGCCCTGGGGAGTCGACCTCTCGCGCCTGGCGGCGCCGGTCCTCCTCCTCCACGGCGCCGCGGACAGGGTGGTCCCGGTCGCGCACGCGGAGCGGATCCGCCGCCTCCACCCGGCCGCGGAGCTCACGATCCGGCCCGGTCGAGGCCACATCGGCGTCCTGCTCGACTGGCCGGACGTCCTCGACCGCCTCCTCGCGGACGGGACCCCCGGGGACCGCCCCGGCAGCGGAGGCTGAGCGTCTCATCGCGGCCGGCAGCGGATCCGACGCGCAAGGTGGGCCTGGAAGGGCCACGCTTCGGGAGGGCTCCCTCCGCGAGGATCACGGCATGGCCCCCCACACGGATCCCCGCCGATGACTCTGCAGGACCTCGCCGACGAGCTCGCCCAGGCTCTCGACCGCCCGGTGACGATCGAGGACGCCTCGAGCCGGGTACTGGTGGCGACGCGCGCGCGCGAGGAGGCGCCCCGCGACGGGGTGTTCCCCGTCCAGGATCCGCGGGGCCGGCTCGCGACCCTCCTCCTCCCCCGGGAGCGGCCCGCGCCGCTCACTCCGGCCGAGTACTCGCTCATCGACGCGGCCGTCGGAGCGATCCGCCGCCTCCTCGGCCCCTCGACGCGGGCGGGCGGCAGCTCCCGGCGCGCGGACGTCCTCGCGGCGCTCCTGTCGGGCGACGGCGGCACCCGGCGCGCCTCCTTCGCCGAGGCGGTCGAGCGCCGCTGGCTGCGCCGGGACGCCCAGACCGTGGTCCGCGCGGTGCGGCTGACCGGCCCGACCGGCTCCCTGCAGCGGACGGCGCTGGCGCGGCGGATCGACGCGAGCGCCGCCTCCGGCCTGACGTTCCTCGGCGACCAGGAGGGTGTGCTGTTCTTCGTGAGCGTGGAGGCGCCCGAGGCCGCCGCGGAGGCGGACGACGTCCTGCGGGCGGAGGCGCGCGGCCGCGGCACGGCCGTCGACGCGATCGGCTCGGCGCGCTTCGACGTCCGCGACGACGACCTCCTGCCGACTGCCGAGCGGGCCGCTCTCGCGGCGACCATCGTCGGCTCCCTGCCCGACGGCCGTAGCCGGGCCGACATCGCCGAGCTCGGGGCCTGGGTGCTCCTCGCCTCGATCGGGGCGGACAGCTCGCAGCTCGCCATGCTCTCGCCGGCCGCGGCGACGCTACTCGAGCGGGGCGACGAGGTGCAGCGGCGGACCGTGGAGGCCTACCTCGACGTGCGCGGCAGCGTGCGGGAGGCGTGCGGGCTCCTCCACATCCACCGCACCACGCTCTACTACCGTCTCGACAACCTGCCCGAGGCGGTCCGGGACGCGCTCGACGACGGCCTCGCCCGCAGCACGCTGCACCTCTGCCTCAAGCTGATGAAGTTCCGCGACGGGCTCGAGCGGCGGCGTGCCTCGTGATTGTGCCCGGGGACCTCCCGCAGGTCCGCCTCTACGGGCGGCGCGAGAGCCGCGACGCGTGGGAGATCCGCGACCTGCTCTCGCGCAGCGTCGTCTCGTTCTCGTGGACGCCGATCGACACGGACGAGCAGTGCCTCGCCGTCGCCGGGCATCCGCTCGCCACCGCGTCGCTCCCCCTCGTGGTGTTCCCGGACGGCAGCCGCGCCTCCGATCCGACGCTCGCCGAGGTCGCGGCCCGGCTCGGCTGGGTGGGCTCGCCGCGGCTCGCGGAGTACGACCTCTCCATCTACGGAGCCGGCCCGGCCGGGCTCTCGGCCGCCGTGTACGCCGCCTCGGAGGGGCTGAAGGTCGTGGTCCTCGAGCGCTCGGCCATCGGCGGGCAGGCCGGCTCGAGCAGCCTGATCGAGAACTACCTCGGCTTCCCGCACGGGATAGCGGGAGCCGATCTGGCCGAGCGCGCGCGGCAGCAGGCCGTCTCGTTCGGCGCCGAGCTGCTGCGGATGCGCGAGGGGATCCGCGGGCGCTTCGCCGACGACCGGATCCACGCGCTGCTCGCCGACGGGACGACCGTCGTCGCCCGCACCAACATCTGCGCCACGGGCATCCAGTGGCGCCGGCTCGGCCTCGAGCGCGAGGACGAGCTGCTCGGCGTCGGCCTCTACTACGGTGCCGGCACGAGCGAGGCGCCGCTCTGCGAGGGCGAGGACGTCGTGGTCGTCGGAGGCGGCAACTCGGCCGGGCAGGCCGTGATGAACCTCTCGGCGCACGCGCGACACGTGACCATGCTGGTCCGCGGCCCGGATCTGGCCGACAGCCTCTCCTCCTACCTCGCGGAGCGCGTCGTCCGGCAGCCGAACGTGACGATCCTGCTCGACTCCCGCGTCACCCGCCTGCACGGCGCCGACGCCCTCGAGTCGATCGAGGTCGAGAACTCGGCGACCGGCGCGCACGGGGCGCTGGCCACCTCCCACCTCTTCGTCTGCATCGGGGGCGAGCCGGACACGACGTGGGCGGCGGAGACCGCGATCGTCCGCGACTCCGGCGGCTACCTCGTGACGGGACCGGATCTCGCCGGTGAGCACGCGGCTCGCGACTGGCCGCTCGAGCGGGCGCCGTTCTACCTCGAGACCAGCGTCCCCGGCTCCTTCGCCGCGGGGGACGTGCGCCGCAGCTCGGTCAAGCGCGTCGCCTCCGCCGTCGGCGAGGGCGCGATGGCCGTCACCTTCGCCCACCGCCACCTGCAGGAGACCTCGTGAGCCGCCGACTGCCGACGGTGCGCCACGGCGTCGGCTTCTGGATCGTCGCCGCGACCTTCCTGCTCGTGATGGCGTACTCGACGGTGCCGACACCCCTCTACCCGCTCTACCAGCAGCTCGACGGCTTCCCGCCGTTCGTGATCACCGTCGTCTTCGCCGCCTACGCGGTCGGAGTGATCGTGAGCCTGTACCTCGCCGGTCACGTCAGCGACTGGCTCGGCCGCCGCCGAGTGCTGCTGATCGCGGTGCTCGTCTCGGCGGTCTCGGCCGTGCTCTTCTCGCTGACGACGGAGGTGCCTGGGCTGATCGTCGCCCGCTTCGTCAACGGCGTCAGCATCGGGATGCTCACCGCCACCGCGACCGCCCACCTCGGCGAGCTGCGCGCCCGCGCCCGGCCGGACGAGAACACGATCGTCGCCGCGTCGATCTCGGGCGCGGTGAACCTCGGCGGACTCTCGCTGGGCCCGCTGCTCGGAGGGGTCTTCGCCGAGTTCCTGCCCGATCCGCTCCTCCTGCCGCACCAGGTGTTCCTGGTCGCGCTGCTCGTGGCGGGCCTGGCGCTGCTCCTCGTGCCCGAGACGGTCGACGTGCCGGAGACGGCGCCCGCCTACCGGCCGCAGCGGCTCTCGGTGCCGGCGGACGCGCGCCGGGCGTTCCTGCTCGCGGCGTTCGGAGCGTTCTCGGCCTTCTCCGTCCTCGGCCTCTTCACCTCGCTCGCACCGACGTTCCTGGTGCAGACCTTCCAGGTGCGCGACCACCTGCTGGCCGGCGCGACGTCCTTCGCCGTGTTCGCCTCCGCGGCCCTCGGCCAGCTGCTGCTCGTGAAGGTGGGGACGCGCCTGCAGCTCTCGATCGCGGTGGCGGGCTGCGCGGTCGGGCTGGCGGCGGTCGCGGCCGGAGCGATCGCTCCGCAGCTGGGAGTGTTCCTCGCCGGGGCCGTCGTCTCGGGCTTCGGGGTGGGGCTGCTCTTCAAGGGCTCGATCGGCACGGCGGTCGCCCTCGCGGATCCCGCCCGCCGGGGCGAGACCCTGGCGGTGGTGTTCCTGGTCGCGTACACGGGGCTCGCGGTGCCCGCACTGGCGGCGGGAGCGGCGCTCGACCTCGTCGCCGCGACGACGGTGCTGACGGTGTTCGCGGCGCTCGTGCTGGCGGCGACCGCGACGGCCGGCGTGCTGCTGCGCGCCCGCAGCGCGGCGGCCGGGCGATGAGCGGCGGAGCGGGGCGGCGCTGCGGGGTGCGGGCCGGCGGCCGTCCGGGTGCCGGCCGCGTGCACCCCGGACGGCCGCCCGCCGCATCAGAAGTCCTCGCGCCGCTCCTGCTCGGCCTCGGCGGCCGGCTCGAGCGCGGCGAGATCCCCGAGCGCGAGTCGCAGCTGGCGCAGCAGCCACTCCTCGGTCAGCGCACCCGCGTCGAGCGCGTCCAGCCGGCGGAGGCGCTCGGCGGCCGACCCGGTGAGGTCGGCGGGCGTCCCCGCGCTCATGCGCCGTACCCCGCTCCGCGGAGCAGGCTGCGCAGGTCGACGAGCTGCTGCTCGTCCACGTCCTTGTGGTGCGGCCGGTGGAGGGTCTCGGTCGTCGAGCCGACCGTCACCGAGAAGGCGCCGTCGTGCTTCTCGTGGACGGTGCCGACGGCCTCGAGCAGCGTCAGCACGTCCGCCCAGAGGACGTTGTGGCTCGGCGAGTCCTCGAGCAGCCGCTCGAGGGTGTCTCGCTGGTTCGAGTGGAGGTGGCGGGTGTCGGTCATGAACGGCCCTTCGGTGTCTGCGCACGCGCCCCGGTGGCGGTGCTCGGCGTCGCGTCCGACGGTAGGCGCGCGGGTGGAGCCGGTGCGCGAGTCGGATGACTCGAAGAGCGGACGCCGCGGGGCGTCCCCGCGAGAGGTGCGGCCGTGAACCCGGAGCCGGGCGACCGCCTCGACGAGGAGGACTCTCCCCGCACGCCCGCGCTGCCCGAGGCCGCCGTCTCCGCCGCGTCGCTCCCCGACCGTCCGGCCGCGTTCCTCAACGCCCTGCTGACCGAGCACTTCGTGCTGGAGTCGGCGCGCGGCATCACCGTGACGGAGTCGAGCAGCCGCGCCTCGCTCTACCTGACGATGCTCTCCAGCTCGCTCGTGGCCTTCGGCTTCCTCGCCCCGACGCGGTACGCGATGGGGTTCCTCGCCGTGATCATCCCGGTCGTCGTTCTGCTGGGGGTGTTCACCTACGAGCGGCTGGTGCAGACCTCGATGGAGGACATCGCCGCGCTGACGGCCATCCAGCGCATCCGCCGCTACTACGGGACCCTGCTGCCGGGCGCGGGCGCCTACTTCGCGGTGCCGCGCGGCCGCCACGCGCCGAACGAGCTGCTCGAGATCGGCCGGCGGCAGAGCTGGCGGGGCATCTTCTTCACGATGTCCTCGGCGATCGCGGTGGTCAACTCGATCGTGGCGGGCGCCGGAGTCGCGCTCGCGCTGACGCAGAGCGGCGCGGACGAGGTCCCCGCGATCGCGTGCGGGATGGCGGCCGCGGTCGTCCTCGCTGTGCTGCACGGGGTGTACCAGTTCCACCGCTACCGGCAGATGCGGCTGCGGATCGCCGAGGCGGAGGCGCTGGACGGGGTCGAGAGGGGGTGACGGGGCGGGGCTCGGCCGGCGGGGTCCGGAGCTGACGAACGCCGATCAGGCGCGGCGTCGGCCGCCGGCTGGTCAGCTGGCTCCGACCTGCTCCCGCGACTGCTCCCGCGACTGCTCAAGAGTTGTCGCACTCGACGCCCAGTGCGACGACTCCTGGACTCTCGTGGCGATCGCTCCTCGGCGGGCCGCCGCGAACATTCAGCAGTCGCCGTGGTCGGTCGCGAGCACGGCGACTCCTGGCTGCTCGCCGCCTGTGGACGAGCGTTGGGCGTCGGCGGCTCCGACGGCCGCGACTGCTCGAGAGTTGTCGCACTCGACGCCCAGTGCGACAACTTCTGGACTCTCGTGGCGATCGCTCCTGGGCGGGCCGCCGCGACCATCCAGAAGTAGCCGTCGTCGGTCGCGAGCACGGCGACTTCTGTCTGCACGCCGCCTGCGGACGTGCGCAGGGAGCCGGCGGCCGGCGACTGTCCAGGAGTTGTCGCAGTCGATGCCGAGTGCGACAACTCCTGGACTCTCGCGAAAGTCCTGCGCTCTCGCGGAGGCTCGCCGCTCAGCCGCGCTCAGCCGCGCTCGGCGCGCTCGGCGAGGAGGTACTGCCAGTCGCGCGGCACGCGGTCCTTCGGCCCCGGGGTGGTCTGGCTCGCCGGGTGGCTCTGCGGGTCGGCCAGGGCGGGGCCGTCGGCGTAGTCGTCGGTCCGGTAGTCCCAGAACCAGTCCTCGCCGGGCTCGAAGCTGCGGATGACCGCGTGGCCCGTCGAGTGGTAGTGGGCCGTCGCGTGGCGGTTCAGCGAGTCGTCGCAGCAGCCGATGTGCCCGCAGAGCGCGCAGCGGCGCAGGTGCAGCCACCACGAGCCGGACTGCTCGCACTCGACGCAGCCGGGGCCGCTCGGCGGGACGGAGGGGTCGATCATCTGCTGCGACGTCATGCGCTCAGCATGCGCCTCCCGCGGCGGCAGGCACCAGGTCGGATGACTCGATCCTGCGGCTCCGTCACGCGCTCCGGGCGTCCTCGAGGCTGAGGAGCGCGTCGCGGAGCCCGGCCCGCGAGGTCACCCCGAGCTTGGGGAAGATCCGGTACAGGTGCCCGCTGACGGTGCGGGGCGAGACGAAGAGCTGCTGGGCGATCTGCTTGTTCGACAGGCCCGCGGCGGCCAGGGAGACCACGCGCCGCTCCTGCTCGCTGAGGTCGGCGGCGACCGGCGCCTCCCCCGCTCCGCCCGCCGCCCGCAGCTCGTGCTGGGCGCGGGCGAGCCAGAGCTCGGCTCCCACCGCGGCGAATCCCGCGGCGGCCTGGCGGAACCGGGTGCGCGCCTCCAGCGGGCGCATCCGGCGGCGCAGCCACTCGCCGTGGCAGAGCTGGACGCGCGCCCGCTCGAACGGCCACTCCTCGGAGGCCGGGTCGAGGGAGCGCTCGAAGAGGGCGCCCGCGCCGCCGGTCGGATCGAGGACCGCGGTCGCCGCGAGGGCGAGCATCCGCCCGCGGGGAGCGAGGGGCCGCGCGGCGAGTTCCGCCGCGGCCGCCGCCAGCTCGGCGCAGTGCTCGGGCAGGCGGAGGCGCGAGGCGGCTTCGGCGGCGTCGAGGAGCTCCAGCGGATCGCCGCCGGCGCGGGAGGAGGAGCGGGCGTGCGCCTCCTCGAAGCGGCCGCCGCCGAGGTCGAGCGAGCACAGGGCGTGATCGGCGGCGCGCGCGACCGACACCGCTCCGTGCCGCAGCGCCCAGGCCGTCGCGCGCTCGGCGCACTCGAGGGTGCGTGCGCGGTCGCCCTGCACGGCGTGGACCCGGGCTCGAGTCGCGTCGATCAGCGCGCGCACGGCGGGCAGGTCGTCGGCGCGGGCGGCGGCGCGGGCGAGGTCGGCCGAGGCGTCGTCGAGGCGACCGCCGTCGAGTGCGGCGGTGCCGCGGCGGAGGAGGGCGAGGGCGCCGGGCAGGCCGTCCGCCTCCTCCCCGCCGTCGAGGAGCCCGGCGAGGCGGTCGCGGCGCTCGTCCGAGACCTCGAGCAGCGACCAGGCGAGATGCAGCGCGACCGTCTTCCACGGGTCGCCCGTGACCGCGGAGTCCTCGGCGAGCCGCAGGCGACGCTCCCACTCCTCGTCCGGGACCGGCCGCACGCAGGCCTCCACGAGGCGCAGGACGGGATCGAGGGGGCGCTCCTCGCCGACGGCGAGCGCCTCCTGCCACCACGCGGGATCGCCGCGGAGCATGCAGGCGAGGTGGAGGACGGTCGCCAGCAGGTCGGCGGCGGCGTCGTGAGGGGCGACGCGGTCGGCGGAGAAGCTGCTGGCGTCGTCGCGGGAGGCGTCGGTCTCGGCGGGAGCGACACCGCCGACTGGAGAGGCACCACCGACAGGAGAGGCACCACCGACAGACGAGGCACCGCCGGCGAGCGAGGCACCACCGACTCCCGCGCCCCCACGCCCCACCCGAGCGCCGAGCCCCCGGAGGGCCGCGCGGCGGACCCCGCCCACGTCCCCCGTGCGGAGCAGCGCATCGGCCAGCCGCGCCGCCTCGACGCCGGTCCCGGGAACCCCGCCGTCCTCCCGCGAGCGCTCGACCACCCGCTCGAGGGCCGCCGCGTCGCCGGTGAAGGCCGCGACGGCGGCCGCGCGCGCCTCGAGCTCCTCCCGCAGAGCAGCACCGCGCGCACTCGAGCGCGCCTCGGCGAGGAGGAGCAGCGCCTCCTGCGGCCGACCCGCGCGGAGTCGCTCCTCCGCCGCGTCCCTCAGCAGCCGCGCCCGCTCCTCCGGCCCGGCGGCGTCGTCCGCCGCGAGCAGCAGGCGGAGGTGCGGGGCCGACTCCGGGCGCTCGGCGAGCCGCCTCCGGGCCGCCCGCAGCGCTCGGGGCGACGCCGTCGAGAGCACCACCGCGCGGACCACCGGGTCGCGGAACGCACGGCCGCCCGCCGTCAGGATCCCCGCCTGCACCAGGGCGCGGTCCCCGTCTCCGGGGGCCGACCCGATGCTCTCCGGGAACTCGGCGCCCGCCACCGCGGCGACCAGGAGCGCCTCCCGGCACTCCTCCGACAGCGGAGCCAGCAGATCGAGCACCCTGGTCTCGACCTGCTCGAGCCGCGGGTAGACCGGGAAGGGCGAGGGAGCGTCCTCGTCGGCCCAGGCCCGCCCGAGGACGTCGAGGAGCAGCGGATTCCCCTCCGCGACCCGCAGCAGGCGCGCCTCGACGGCGAGCGGCCGCCGGCCGCCGTGGGCGCGCAGGAAGCCGCGGGCCGCCTCCGCGTCGAGGGGCTCCGTGCGACGGTGCCGGAGGCCCTCCCAGCCGGCGAGGACGCGGCGGTCGCCGGTGGCGAGGAGGCAGGCGGCGCCGACCTCGTCGACCAGCCGGGTCACCAGGGCCTGGAGGGTCTCGCGGGCGGCGACGTCGAACCGCTCCCAGTCGTCGACGACGATCAGGAAGCCGGGGTCGCAGGGCGAGGCGGAGGAGTCGCGCACCCGCTGCAGACGGCCGATCAGCGTGGCGAACAGCGCGAGCGAGGACGCGCCGATCACGGCGTCGCCCCGGTCCGGCCGCACCTCCACGACCTCGCAGCCGGCGGCGCGAGCGGTGGCCGCGGCGGAGCGCAGCATGTGCGTCCGGCCCGAGCCGATCCCGCCCTCGACCACCAGGAGCCGCTCCCGCGCGGGCGACGCCGAGCTCAGCATCCGGACCACCACGTCCTCAGGTGCGCTCGGGTGCGCGGGCGGCGAGGAGAGTGCACTGATCGTCATCGCGACTCCTGAGGGACGGGTTCCGAGGACCCCATGCTGACCGCCGGGCGCGGCCGCGCTCTCCTCCCTCTGTCGGAACCCTCCGGAGCGCACCCTCTGTCGAACCGTCCCGAGCGCCCGTCTCCCGGTCGGCGCCGGGCAGGAGGCACAGGAGGGCAGTGGGCCCCGCGAGCGCCCGACGGTACTCTGTGTCCCACCGGACGACCGGTACGGCCCCACCCCCGCACGACCGCCGCTCGACGCGGCGGGTGATCCGATGGAGTCGCACGATGAGCTCTCGCAGCCCCCTCGCGGAGTTCCTCCGCGCTCGCCGGGCGGCGCTGCGGCCGGAGCAGGTCGGCGTGCCGACCGCGGGCACCCGGCGGCGGGTGCCGGGCCTGCGCCGCGAGGAGGTCGCCGACCGCGCCCGGATCAGCCGCGACTACTACCTCCGCGTCGAGCAGGGGCACGCGGTCGCCCCGTCCGACCAGGTGCTGAACGCCCTCGCCGAGGCGCTCGCCTTCGACGAGTTCGAGCGCGCCTACCTCTTCCGGCTGGCCCAGCTGCGCCCCGGCCCGCGCGATCCCGACTCCCCTCCGCCGGGCCAGGGCGTGGAGTCGCTGCTCGCCCACTGGCCGAGGACCCCGGCGTACGCGTTCGACCGCAACCTCGACGTCCTCGGCGCGAACGACCTGATGAGCCGTCTCGCCCCCGACAAGGGCGTGCCCGGCGCCAACATGCTGCTCTCCACGTCCCGCGGCTACGTGCGCGCCGTGGCGAACGGCGACCCGCCGGACCAGCTGCAGGCGTGGGGCCAGGTCTTCCGCGAGCTGATCGCCGCGCTGCGGTTCTACAGCGACCCCGACGATCCGCGGCTGCACGAGATCGTCGGCGAGTGCTCGGTCGAGAATCCGCTGTTCCGGTCGATCTGGGCCGAGTACCAGGTCCGCCCCTTCACCCACCGGTGGATCCGCGTCCACGTCGAGCCGTTCGGCTGGCTCGACCTCGAGATGCAGACCCTGGAGCTCGCCGGCGCTCCGGGCCGGTACGTCGTGACCTACCTCGCGGCAGCGGGGACTCCGGCGGCTGCGGCCGTCGACGTCCTCGCCTCGCTGCGGCCCGCTCCGGAGGCGGGCACCGCGCTGGCCGCCCCGGCCGGCGCCTGACGCGTGGCCGCGAGCCGGGCGAGAGCCTCGCGATCCGTCGCGTCACCCGCCTCGAACAGGAGCAGGAGGCGCGCGCCGTCCCGGACCAGCCGGTAGTCCATCGGAACGGAGCCGACCGCGGTGTCGAGGAACACGACCGACCCGCGTGCGTCGGCCTCCGCCCCGGCCGCCCACGAGTCCGCGAACCGCGGGCTCCTCGCCGAGAGCTCCCCGACGACCGTCAGGAACTCCCGGTCCCCCCGATGCCGCTCGAGCGAGTCGCGGAGCATCGCCGCGACCTGATCGGCGGCGGACCCCCAGCAGGGCAGGTCCTCGACCTCGGACGAGTCCAGGAAGGTGAAGCGGGCGATGCTCACTCCTGGGGCGAAGGCGGGCGAGAGCGCCCGCGCGAGCGGAGTCGCGGCCAGCACCCGCAGGTGCCGGTCCAGCAGCACCGCCGCCCTCCCCGCCCACGGCAGGAGCGCCGCCTCGTGATCCTCCGCCATGTCCCCGTCCCCTCCGCGCGTCCCTCCCTCAGCGCAACGGAGTGATCCCCTGCGTCCCGGGCGGGAAGGTCGCCAGCACCTCCTCCGGGATGTTCAGGTGCTGCGCGACCAGCGACGGCGGCAGGTGGCTCAGCCACTGGGCGAGCGACACCTCCTCGTAACGGGAGCTCTTGAAGGTCTCGATGTAGACGAGCGTGTCGTCGCCGGTGTTCTCCACGTAGTGGCCGAAGTTGCGGCGCACGACGCCCACGTCTCCGGCGTGGAAGTCGGTCGTGTTGGCGTGCGGGCCGGTGTTGAAGACGGTCATCCGAGCGGATCCGCGGAGGTAGTACTGCCACTCGTCGGCGTTGGGGTGCCAGTGCAGCTCGCGCATCGAGCCGGGCTCGACGGTCGTCAGCGCGGCCGAGACCGTGCGCGAGGCCGGGAAGTTCGTGCTGTCGGCGATCTGGATCCGGCCGCCGCTGTTCTGGTACACGGGCTCGGAGCGGGAGAGCCGGAAGATCACCGCCTCGTCGCCGTCCTGCACCCCGGCCGCGGCCCGGTCGGCCTGGAGGTCGCCGGGCACGTCGCCCGGGAAGATCCAGAGGTCGTGCAGCGGGATGTCGCGGAAGACCTCCTGCGCGACGCCGAAGTTCTTCGCCAGCACGTTCGGCGGCGTGTGCGCGAACCAGTCGGTGAGCAGGAGCGTATTGCTCTCGGACTGCTCGCCGTCGTCGAACGCGAGCACGAACTCCGCCCCGTCCGGGCCGAGGCCCTGCAGGGAGTGCGGCAGGCCGGGCGGGAAGTACCAGAGGTCCCCCTCCTGCACGTCGTCGACGCTGGGCCGGCCGGTGCGGCTGAGCGTGGTGATGCGGCAGTTCCCCTTGGTCATCAGCGCCCACTCGGCGCTCTGGTGCCAGTGCAGCTCGCGGATCCCGCCGGCCTCGAGGTACATGTTCACGCCGGCGATCTCGTTCGAGATCGCGAAGTCGGCCTGCGTGAGCTCGCGCGCCCAGCCTCCCCGCTGCACCCGCCGCGGCGAGATGTTGAAGGAGGACCAGAAGAACGGCTGCGTGCTGATGTCCGTCGCGGGCGCGGCGATCTGGTTCGGGAACAGTCCCTCCAGGACGCGGTTCTGCGGGCCGGTCATCGTGTTCGCCGAGGGATCGCCCTCGGTGTTCACGATCCCCTCCTGGGGGAGGTCCGGGTCTCCGAAACCGGGGGTCTCGTGGTGCGGAGCGGTGCTGTCGTCGGGTTCCACGGCGTTCTCCCTGCTGATCGTCCTGCGCGCCTGCGCTGCTCCGATCCCACCGCTCCGGCCCGGGCCGCACCACGGTCATCCGACTCGATCCGCGCCCCGACGACCGGTCCGGGTCAGCCGCCCAGGCCCTCGAGCACGTCCCGCGAGGGCACGAAGTAGACCCCGCCGGTCGTCGCGGTCGAGAAGTCGAGGAGGCGGTCGTGCCGGCCCGCGGGCACGCCGACGAACATCCGCGTCAGCATCGTCTCGATCACCGACAGGTCGGCGGCCAGGCCGAGGAAGCACGTGCCGAACTCGCCCTTGCCGGGCCGGCCGAAGGGCATGTTGTCGCGGAGGATGTCGTGCTCGGTCCCGCCGGCGTCGACCACGGTCGCGAGCCCCTTGTGCGAGAGCTGCGCCGGATCGTCCTCGCGCTCGACGTTGTCGGCCTTGCTCCGGCCGATGACCCGCTCCTGCTGCTCGGTGGTGAGCGCGTGCCACGCCGTCAGGTCGTGCAGGTACTTCTGCACGACCAGGTAGCTGCCGCCCGCGAACGCCGCGTCCTCCGCGCCGATCAGCGCGACGCGGGGCAGCGCCTCGCCGGTCGGATTCTCGGTGCCGTCGACGAAGCCCAGCAGGTCGCGGTTGTCGAAGTAGCGGAAGCCGACCACCTCGTCGCGGACGACGACGTCCTCGCCGAGCGCGTCGAGCAGGAGGCGCTCGAACTCGAAGCAGGCGTCGTCCCGCTCCGCCCGGATGTGGAACAGGAGGTCGGTCTGCGTCGAGACGGCCGTGTGCGCCGCGCCGACCACCTCCCGGAACGGGTGCAGCTGCGCGGGGCGCCCCTCCCCGCCGAAGCGGTCCCACGCGTCGCTCCCGATCCCGACCAGGCAGGAGAGGCGCAGGCCCAGGTCGCGGAAGCCGACCGCGCGGAGGATCCCGCCCACGTCGGCGACGACGTCCCGCACGCGGTCCGCGGCGTCCTGCCCGCTGACGATGTCGAGCGAGAGGAAGACGGCGGACCTGCTGAGCGGAGCGACGACCGCCTGCGGCTCGATCGGGACGCGGTCCTCGACGGTCACCGGAGCACCGCCGGCCGGGGCGTCGTTGTCCTGGGCGTCGGCAGGGCCGTCGTCGTGGGCGTCGTCGTGGGCATCGCGACCTCCGATCCGCGCGCCGCGGGAGGGCGCGTCCGCCGCGATCCTGTCAGCGTCCGCGGTGCCGGTCACGAGTCATCCGACCCCACACGGCGTGCGCGGCCGGCGGCCTCGCCACCGCCCATGCGACCAGGTCTGGACGATCGTCGGAACATCTCCCCGCGCTCTTCAGGGAGCGCTCCCACGCCCCTATCGTGGAGCCGCTCCCCACCCTCATCCGGGGAGGCACCACCTTGGACACGACCCGGGCCGGGCTCGGGATCGACACGAGCACGGAGGTTCGAAGATGCCGTTTGTGACCACGGACGACGACGTCGAGATCTACTACAAGGACTGGGGCAGCACCGACGCGCAGCCCATCGTCTTCCACCACGGCTGGCCGCTGTCGTCCGACGACTGGGACGCGCAGATGCTGTTCTTCCACGCGCACGGCTACCGCGTCATCGCGACCGACCGCCGCGGGCACGGACGCTCGACCCAGGTCGGCACCGGACACGACATGGACCACTACGCCAGCGACGTGAACGCGGTCGTCGAGCACCTCGACCTGCGGAACGCGATCCACATCGGCCACTCCACCGGAGGCGGCCAGGTCGCGCGCTACGTCGCGAAGTACGGCGAGCCCCAGGGCCGCGTGGCCAAGGCCGTCCTCGTCTCGTCGGTCCCGCCGCTGATGGTGCAGACCGAGGCGAACCCCGAGGGCACGCCGATCTCGGTGTTCGACGGCTTCCGCGACGCTCTCGCGGCGAACCGCGCCGAGTTCTACCAGGCCGTGGCCTCCGGGCCCTTCTACGGCTTCAACCGCGAGGGGGTCGAGCTCTCGCAGCCCGTGGTCGACAACTGGTGGCGCCAGGGCATGACCGGATCCGCGCTCGCGCACTACGAGGGCATCAAGGCCTTCTCGGAGACGGACCAGACCGAGGACCTGAAGGCGATCACCGTCCCCGTCCTCGTCACCCAGGGCGACGACGACCAGGTCGTCCCCTACAAGGACGCCTCGCTCAAGCAGCACGAGCTGCTGCAGAACTCGACGCTCAAGATCTACGAGGGCTACCCGCACGGCATGCTGACCGTCCACGCCGACGTCATCAACCCCGACCTGCTGGCCTTCATCCAGGAGTAGCGAGGCACGCTCGCAGGCGCGTCCCGGCCGTTCCGGGGCGCGCCTGCGCGTCTGCGCTCGGAGTGGGTCCCGGCGCCCCTGCGAGCGGAGTCCGGCCTCAGACGTCGGCGCCCGCGTCCCTCCCGAGCACCGCGGCGAGCTCGCCCCGCCCGCCGATCCCGAGCTTGCGGTACGCCGCGTACAGGTGCGCGCCGACCGTGCGCGGCGAGAGGAACAGGTTCTGCGCGATCGCGCGGTTCGACAGCCCCGTGCTCGCGAGAGCGCAGATGCGCAGCTCCTGCGGGGTCAGCGTGGCCGCGGCCGGCGACGGCGCGTCGGCGATCCTCCCTCCGGCGGCCCGGAGCGCGTCACGGGCCCGATCGGCCCAGGCGCGGATCGGCAGCTCCTCGAGCATCGCCAGCGACTCGCGGAGGAGGGGCCGCGCCTCCGCCGCCTGACCGGCCCGGCGCAGCCCGTCGCCCACGAGCAGCAGCGCCCGCGCCCGCACGTACGGGAGCGGCGGCGGAGTCCGGCGGAGCAGCCCGGCCGCGGCGTCCGGCGCTCCGTCGGCGAGCGCCACGGCGATCTGCGCGTACCGGAGGGCCGCCTCGATCATCGGCTGGTGCCAGCGCTCGAAGAGCGATTCCAGCCTCGCGGCGTGCAGGCGCACGACTCCGACGTCCCCGATCGCGAGAGCCGCGTCGACGAGATCGGGCGTGGTCAGGATCGCGAAGCCGGGGTTCAGGGAGTCGTCGTCCGTGTCGAGGAGGGGCAGGAGCTCCGGCACGGCGTCGCCCGGTCGCGACTCGAGGACCGCCACCGCCGCTCGCGATCCGCGGAGCGTCGCCCGCATCACGCTCGAGCAGAGGACGGCCGCGCCGATCGCGCTGCCCGCGCTGATCGCCTCGGGATCGGGCGCGACGCCCTCCATCGCGTCGAACCAGGCCAGGCAGGCCCGGGACGCGGTCTCGAAGCCGACGTCCCCCAGGTCGCTCCCGAGGACGAGCGCCTCCTCGGCGAAGGAGCGGGCGCGCGAGAAGCGGCCGGCGAGCGACGTGGTCATCGAGGCGGCGAGGAGCGCCTGCGGGAGGATCCGGATGTCGCCGCGCGCGCGGAGCCCCGTGATCGCCTCCTCCAGGAGCTCCCGGGCGACCTCGACCTCGCCCGCCGTGTTCAGCGCGTAGCCGAGCCACCACGCCTCCTCCGGACCGCTCGCCCCGCCGGCCGCCGCGAGCGCCCGGCGGACGACCTCGTCGCCGCGGGCGATCGGCTCGGTGACCGCCGCGAGCAGGACGGCGCGCGGGTCGGAGTCGTCGAGGGCGAGCGCGCGCACCGCCTGGATCATCGGCTCCCCCGGCGACGCCTCGCGGTTGTGGTCCCAGGCGATGGCGGCGAGGTGCAGGAGCGCGGCGGTCGCGGCGTCGACGGCTCCGTGGCTCTGCAGCGCCGTCACTGCGGCGAGCGCGGGCGAGAGGTCGCCCCGCGAGAGTGCCGTGCGCCCGGTCGGCAGCGTCTCGCGCGTCCAGGCGGCGCGGGCGGTGAGCACCGGATCGACGGTCTCGACCGCCGCGCGGTGCACGAGCAGCGCCGCCTCCGCGGTCCGGCCGGCGAGCCCGGAGTACTCGGCCGCGTCGATCAGGCGCGAGACGCGCAGCGGCCCCGCGGGGGTCAGCTCCGCCGCCCGCTCCATCGCCTGAGCCGCCAGGACGACGTCGCCCGTCGCGAGGCCCGACGCCGCGAGACCGGCGAGCTCCTCGCCGACCGGCCCGTCAGAGCCGGTCGCGAGCTCCGACCGCCACCAGAGCGTCCGGCTCGGGTCGTCGCGGTGCTCATGGACGAGCGTGCGGAGCACGGCCGCGCGCTCGGAGGGGCGGCTCACGCTCGTCACCGCGGACTGCACGAGAGGGTGCCGGAAGCGGAGTCCGCTCCCCGGCGTCCAGCTGAGCAGCGACGCGGCGACGGCCCGGTCGATCCAGGAGGGGTCGGGGTGGCGGCCGATCGCCAGGTTCGCCAGCCGGCTCGCCTCCTCCGCCGTCGCGACGTCGCCCAGCGCCACGGCCAGCACGGCGAGCCGCGAGGGCTGGTCGAGCTCCGCGAAGCGCTCGGCGAAGGCCGACTCGAGGCGTCCGGTCACCGCGCGGTCCTCCGCCTCGTCGGCCGACGGGTCGCGTCCGGTCAGCTCCACCAGGGCGAGCGGATTCCCGCGGGCGAGGTCGAGCAGAGCGCGCCGGGCGGCGCCGCGAGGAGGATGCGGGAGCGTGTCCAGGAGGGCGGCCGAGTCGGCGGCCGACAGCGGCCCGAGGTGGAGGTGCTCGAGGCCGGAGTCCTCCTCGGGCCGGTCCCTCGTGGTCATCACGACGACGACGCGGTCCTCGCCGATGCGCCGGGCGAGCATCCGCAGCGCCCACGCCGACTCCGGGTCGATCCGGTGCAGGTCCTCGACGACGACCAGCAGGGGCCGATCGGCGGCGGCGTCGCTCAGGAGGGTCAGGGCCGAGAGGCCGGCCAGGAGCGGCGTCGGCTGCACTCCGTCCGCCAGATGGAAGGCCACGCGGAGCGCGTCCCGCTGCGGCAGGGGCAGGCCGTCGAGGCCCGGGCGGAGCGGGTGCAGGAGGAGCTGCAGCGCCGCGTACTGGTCGCCCGACTCCGCTGCGGAGCCCGCGGTGCGCAGCACCCGCACATCGCGTGCGCGGGCGTAGGCGACGACCTCCTCGACCAGGGTGGTCTTGCCGACCCCGGCGTCCCCGTCGATGACGAGCGCCGACCCGTGGGCGGCGATGCCGTCGACCATCAGACGGAGCCGCGCGAGCTCCGATCCCCGACCGACGACGAGCGCGTCCCGCTTCACGCGTCGAGTATCGCACCCTCGCGCAGACACTCCTCGACCCGGTGGCGGGCCCGGATGAAATCGATCGCGGCGGCCGCGGCGCTGCCGGGGGCGCCGAAGAAGGAGGTCAGGAAGTGGTCGCCTCCGTGCACCTCCAGGGTCTGCCAGCGGAAGGCGATGAAGCCGAAGGGGTCGACGCGCACCGGCGACGAGCCCTCGCGGAGCGGATACGCCTCCTGGCTCGCCCAGACGCGGCGGAACACCCGCGAGCGGCCTCCGAGCGAGGCGACCAGGACCCGCAGACGCGGGTCCGCCGGGTCGGAGTGGAAGCGGAGGGCGGCCGTCATCACGGCGATCGTGCGGTCCCAGTCCTCGTGCCGCTCGGCGTCGGTCTCGAGCGCCGCGGCGTCGACGACGGCCTCGATCATGTTGGTCCCCTGCTCGCAGGCCAGGGGGAGGAACAGGCGGCCGAGCTCGTTCACGGCGACGAGGTCCAGGTAGCGGTCGACCACGTAGGCGGGCGTCGTGGTCCAGGACGAGACCATGCTCGTCAGGCTGCCGACCTGCGCCGGGGTCGGCCCGGCCTGCGCCCAGCCCGGTGAGCGGCGCGGCGCGGCGTGTCCGCCGAGCCGGAAGAGGTAGTCGCGCCCGTCCGCGTCGAGACGGAACGCCCGGGCCAGAGCGTCCAGGACCTGCGCCGAGGGGCGGCGGTCCTTGCCCTGCTCGAGCCGCAGGTAGTAGTCCGGGCTGATCCCCGCGAGCACGGCGACCTCCTGGCGGCGCAGCCCGCTGACGCGGCGCCTGCCGTCGGCGCCCAGGCCGACCTCGTCGGGGCGCAGCCGGTCGCGGTGCCCCCGGAGGTAGGCGCCGAGCCGCGCGGTGTCCGTGTCCACGATCCCGCCCTTCTCTCCCTTCGAGGCTAGGGAGGAGGCGGGCCCGACTCCACGCGACGCCGACCTAGATCCGCGGCGGGAGTACCTAGATCGGCGGGGCGTGCTTCCGGGTGGGGGCGGTGCGCGGCGGGAACGCAGCGCACCCCTCCGCGATCGGTAAGAATCCGCGGTCAGCTCAGCTCCGCCGCGGCGTCGGCGATGACCCGCGCGACCTCCTCCGGGTGCGAGCGCATCACCAGGTGCGGCGCGTCGAGCTCGACGACCGAGCGCACGCCCGCCCGCCGGTAGCCGAACCGCTCGACGTCCGGATTGATCGTCCGGTCCGCGGCCGCGACGACGCCCCAGCTCGGCCGGGTCCGCCAGGCGGCGACGGGAGCGGCCTCACCGAAGGCCAGAGCGGCGAGCGGGCGCTGGCCGACCGCGAGCACGGCCGCCTCGGCCGGATCGATCCCGGCCGCGAACACCTCCGGGAACGCCGACACCGCGACCGACACGTCCGTGCCCGGCTCCGCTCCGTCGATCGGGAACGGGGTGTAGACGAGGTTCGCCGGCAGGTCGGAGTCGGGGAAGGCTCCCTGCAGCTGCCCGAGGCTCTCCCCCTCCTCGAGCGCGTAGGCCGCGAGGTAGACGAGGCCGACCACGTTCTCGGCGGCGCCCGCCACCGTGATCACGGCGCCGCCGTAGGAGTGGCCCGCCAGCAGGACCGGCCCGTCGAGCTGCTCCACGAAGGAGCGGAGGTACTCCGCGTCGCCCAGCAGGCTGCGGTTCGGCACGGCCGGGACGCGCACGGCGTGGCCGGCGTCGAGCAGGATCCGCGTGACCGGGGCGAAGCTCGCGGCGTCGGCGAACGCTCCGTGGACGAGGACGATGGTGGGTGCGGGCATGGGGTGTCCTTCCGGTCGGGCTGCGGTCCGGCAGCCGGCTGCGCAGCCGATCCGGACCCGGGCCGAACCTAGGACGGCGGACGGCGCGCGTCGTGACCCCGCGACTCCCCTGCCGACCGGGCGGCCGCCTGTCGCCCGCCCGAGGACACGCTCCAGCGCTCGTCCCGCCCGCTCACGGCGGGCCCGGCCCGCTGCAGCGTCCGCGTCCTGGTCCCGGCGGGGTCACCCTTCGACGGCTGGACCGCCCGGGATCGCGGCGCGGTCGGCCGGCGGCCTCTCCGGCCGGATCGCCGGCGACAGCGGCGGATCGGCACGCGGACTCCTGCGGCCCGAGACCCGGGCCGCGGCGCGTCAGCTCGCGAACTCCTCCGGCCAGCCCAGCGCGGCCAGCGACCGGCGCACGCGCTCGATGTCCTCCTCCGAGGGCAGCTCCGAGGTCACTCCGGCGATCGCTGTGCCGACGTCCGCGCGGGAGGCGGGCGCGTCGGCGGCGAGACCGGCGGCCACCTCGGCCACCTCCTCGTCGCTCAGACGGCGGCGGAGGAGCGCCAGCAGCGGCACGAAGTCCTGCTCGGGCAGCCCGGCCGGGTAGCCGGCGCGCAGCCAGCGGACGATGCGCGTGACGAGGCCCTCGCGGGTGTCCGGCTCGGCCAGCGACTCCGGGCCCGCCAGCGGCCAGCCCGCCTTCGCGAGCCGTGAGGAGACGCGGGCGACGTCCTCGGGCATCGCCGGTCCGAGCAGCAGCTGCTCGATCCGCTCGCGGACCACGGCCCGTGAGACGACCGTCTCGGCCCGCTCCGACTCCGACAGGAGCCGCGCGACGACCTGCTCGACCTCGTCCGTCGTGAGGCTGCGGCGCAGCAGGCCCAGCAGCGGCAGGTAGTCCTGCTCCGGCACGCCGGACGGGTAGCCCGCGCGCAGCCAGCCGACCACGCGGGCGACGATCCCCTCCCGCGCCGCGATCGGATCGGTCGAGGCCATGCTCAGCCCTTGGGCACGAAGGTCGGGATCACGTGCTCGAAGCTCACCGACTGGCCGAGGCCCGTCGCGATGATGACGCTCAGGCCGATCACGACGGAGCCGACGACGAGAGCGAAGCAGAGCACGCCGATCCCGCGCAGCACCGGGGCGGGCAGACCGCTCCGGACCGCGGGGGCGTCGGACCCGCCCGAGGCGGGAGCACCGGCGGCGACGGCGAAGGAGCGGACGCCGACGGCGAACAGCACGGGCAGGCCTGCTCCGAGGAGCACGGCGACGAGGGCCACCTGGCCGGCGGCGGAGAGGAAGAGGGAGAGCACGGTGCGGATCCTTTCGCTCAGACGCCGGCGGTCTCGGGCGCGGGGCGTGCCGCCGCGTCCTGCCACTCGTCGTTGACGTTGTGCGCACCGATGCTGTCGCGGCGCGAGCGGATGTAGATGAGGGAGGCGACGGCGACGAGGATCGCGGCCATCAGGAGGCCGCCGGCCGCGCCTCCGACGAGGTGGCCGATCCACCACATCACGGCGCCGACGAGAGCGGCGGCCGGGAGCGTGATGACCCAGGCGATCACCATGCGCAGCGCCACGCGCCAGCGCACCTGCGCTCCGGGTCGGCCGACTCCGGAGCCGAGGATCGAGCCGGTCGCGACGTGGGTGGTCGAGAGGGCGAAGCCGAGGTGGCTGGAGGCGAGGATGACCGCGGCGGAGGCGCTCTCGGCGGCCATGCCCTGCGGGGTGTCGATCTCGACGAGGCCCTTGCCGACGGTGCGGATGATCCGCCAGCCGCCGATGTAGGTGCCGAGCGAGATGGCCAGCGCGCAGCTGAGCTTGACCCAGAAGGGGACCGACTCGGTGTCGCTCCAGCCGCCGGCCGCGATCAGCGCGAGCGTGATCACTCCCATGGTCTTCTGCGCGTCGTTGGTGCCGTGCGCGAGCGAGACGAGGGAGGCGCTGCCGATCTGGCCGAAGCGGAAGCCGCGGTGGAGGCTCTTCTCGGCGAGGTTGCCGATCACCCGGAAGACGAGCCAGGTGCCGATCGCCGCGACCGCTCCGGCGAGCACGGGCGACATCAGCGCCGGGAGGATCACCTTGCCGACGACGCCGTCGAGCTTCGTGCCGTCGCCGGCCCAGTTCACGCCGTTGAGGCCGAGGCCCGCGAGAGCGGAGCCGATCAGGCCGCCGAAGAGGGCGTGCGACGAGCTCGAGGGCAGGCCGAGCAGCCAGGTCAGCAGGTTCCAGACGATGCCGCCGATGAGGCCGGCCAGCACGATCAGCAGCAGAGCCGAACCGCCGTCCTCGAGCAGCGCCGGATCGGGTGCGCCCGAGGAGTCCTGGATCTTCACGACCGCGTTGGTGACGGTCAGCGCCACCTCGATGCTGAGGAACGCACCGACGAGGTTCAGCGACGCCGAGAGGGCGACGGCGGTGCGGGGCTTCAGGGCACCGGTCGCGATGGACGTGGCCATCGCGTTCGCCGTGTCATGGAAGCCGTTGGTGAAGTCGAAGGCGAGGGCCGTGACGACGACGAGCGCGAGCAGGATGAAGGGATCCACGCAGACATGATGCTCCCGCGGCGGGAGGCGTTCCGGCGTGGTCGCGAGGCTTCACCTGCTGTTCACCTCGCGGGGCACGCCCGCCCGAGTACCCTGTGCGGATTCTCAGGCGGGCGGCGCATCGGCGGGTGCGATTCTCCTGAGCCCGCACCGGCATGCGGCGCTCAGACGGGTGCGCTCAGGAGGCCGAGCGCGGCATCGGCGGGGTGAGGTCCGGGGTGTGCGCGGGGTCGGAGTCGGGGGCCGGCTCCTGCTGGGCGGCGGACTCGGCCGCGGCACCGGCGTCCTCGGCGGACTCCTGATCCTCGGCGGGCTCCTGCGAGCCGGGAAGCGGCGGGGTGAGGTCGAGGGCGCCGACCGCCGGCTCGGCGGCGTGCTTCGGCGTGGTCGGGCGGTTCTCGGCCGCGGCCGCCTTCTTCGCCGCCTTCTCCTGGGTCCGCTTGAGCTTCTCGGTCTGCTCGGCCAGCTTGCGGGCCTTCTTGCGCAGCTTCTTGCTGGAGTCGCGGACCGCCTCGTGCGCCGCGCGCACCGACTTCTCGGCCTTCTTCAGCGCCTTCTTCGCGCGCTTCTGCGCCGCCTTGTCGCGTGCGTCCTTATCCTTGCCGGTCCCGGCCATGTCCGCTCCTCCGCTCGTCGACCGCTCCGGCCGACTCCCCCACGCTACCGAGCGGCACCCGCCCCGCGAACCCGCTGGCGAGCGCGTCCGGGCCGCGCTAGGCGCGCGGGCGGCGGCCGTTCTGCGCCCGTGCCGTCCCGCCTCCCCTTCCCCCTGGTCGCCGCCTCTCCTCCTTTCTCCTCGGCTCTCGCTTCAGCCCTGCGGTGCCGTTCGCGGCTGGGAGTCGCGGGCGAGTGACCCCGCGACGGGCGCGGGTTCGGCAGGCTGGGGGCATGGTCTTCCAGCACGATCCCGGCGGCTACCAGGGCCGCGCCGGCCTCCGGCGTCCCGTGCGCGGGCCCAGGCGCGACAAGTGGATGTGGTGGCGCCTGGGCTCCGGAGTCGCGGCGACGGTCGCCGGTGTGATCGCCCTGCTCGTCTTCACCGCCGACCGCTGAGCACGCCCACCGGCGACCCGGCGCACCCCCGCCACTCCGGATCGAGAGCCGATCGATGCGCTCAACCGCTTGACTCCGGAGGTTTCTCTCAGGTCGGATCCGGCGGAACGCGGGTAGTTTGGAGGGTCGCATCGGCTCAGCCGTGCGATCAGCCCCACTGCCCCACCCGGCGCTCGCCTCCCCCCTCGAGCGTCGGCAGACCTGGAACCTCCTCTGCATGCACCGTTCGTCACGCGCCTCGACTCCCACCCCCGCAGGAGCCGAGACCGGCAGTCCGTCCGCCCTCCCGACCCGTCGCTCGCTCCGTGAGCAGGAGTCCCGCAGCCGTCGCCCCTCCCGCGGCCCGTCGCGCCCCCGCGTCTCCGCAGTCGCCGCGATGACCCTCGTGGCCGGCATCGCGATCACGTCGACGATGCCCGCGTTCGCCGTGGGCGGCACCGCCGACTCCGAGCTGACCCGCGACACGGCCACCGCCGTCGCCGCGGCCCGCCCGCAGAGCTTCGTGGCGGCCGGAGTCGTGCAGCAGAGCGTCACCCGCGACGCCTTCGCCGCCGAGGCCAAGCCCGAGGTCCTCGTGCCCACCGCGTCCCTCGACGCGATCACCGCCACCTCCGGCGAGTCGACCGCGGCCGCCGCCGGAGCGTCCGGAGCGTGGGTCGTCCCGATCTCCGGTCACATCAGCAGCAGCTACGGCCCCCGCCCCGACGCGCCGGTCGCCGGCGTGAACCTGTTCCACAAGGGAACCGATCTCGCCGGCGCCTGCGGCACGCCCGTCCTCGCGGCCTCCAGCGGCACCGTCGAGGAGGCGTCGTACCAGGGCAGCTACGGCAACTGGATCCTGCTCGACAACGGCGGCGGCATCGAGACCGGCTACGCCCACAACAGCGAGCTGATGGTGTCGGTCGGCGAGACCGTCACCGTCGGCCAGGTCATCGCGCTGCGCGGCTCGACCGGCGCCTCCACCGGCTGCCACCTGCACTTCGAGACGCGGGTCGACGGCGAGGCGGTCGACGCCGTGCCGTTCATGGCCGAGCTCGGCGTCCCGATCGGCTGACGTCCTCGACGACTCGAGAACGCAGACGTCGCGGTGGCCGCTCTCGACCACCGCGACTTCTGTGTTCTCGTGAGCGCGCAGGCCGGCGTCAGGGCCCGGGGACCGTCCGCGCCCCGGTCGAGACGGCGGCCGACCAGTGCGCGTCGTCCGGCACCGTCGTCACCCTGATCTCGGCGTCCTGCTCGACGGCGATCTGCATGGTGCCCGTGTTGCCGCCTCCCGTGCCGGTGCGGGTCGTGCTCGGGCTGTAGACGCACGACGATCCGCTCGTCATCAGGCCGACGACCTCGATCGTCACCTCGGCGTCCGCGGTGTCGCAGGCGACCGAGACGGTGATGTGCAGCGGATCGCCGCTGAGGTTCACGGTCTGCGGATCGACGGGGCCGACCTGGTCGGTCCACCGCACGGCGGCGGTCGCTCCCTCGGGCAGCGTCACGGGCCCGAGCGGAGCGTCGGTGGGCGTCGCGGTCGGAGCGGCCGTCGGAGCAGCGGCGCCCGGGGCGGCGGGTGTCGCCTCCTCCGCCTGGTCGGCGCCGCTCGTGCAGCCGCTCAGAGCGAGCGCGGCGAGCAGTGCCGAGGCGCCCAGCGCGGTCGCGCGCCGTCCCGCCCGGAGCCCCGTCGCCCGGCGCGGAGCGGTCGTTCTCGTGGTGTCCATGGTGGTTCCCCCTGTCCACTGGCGTCCCTCCGGTCTACCCGAGCCCGCGCGGCCGCGGACCGCACTCTGCGGCGGTTGCCAGGGTCGGGAGCCGTGCTGCGGATCGATGGGGAGCTCCTCCGTACCGGCGCGGCGGCCCGTCGATCCGCTCGGGTGCCGCGGATGATCGGCACCGGGCGGATCCGACGCCCGCCGCTCCCGGCGCACCCCGCCGAGCCGCCCCTCTGCACCCGGAAGGCACCGCCATGATCGCCTCGAACACCTACCCCTTCGCCGGACGCACCGTCCTGGTCACCGGAGCCGGCTCCGGCATCGGCCGCTCCATCGCACGCGCCTTCCTCGAGCAGGGCGCGAGCGTCGCGGTCGCCGGGCGCACCCCCGCCACGCTCGAGGAGACCGTCGCCGGCTTCCCGGCCGAGCGCGTCCTGGTCGTCCCCACCGACGTCTCGGTCCGAGCCGAGGTCGACGCGCTCGTCGAGGGCACCGTCGCGAGGTTCGGCGGGATCGACGTCCTCGTGAACAACGCGGCCGGCCACCTCGGCGGCCCGATCGATGAGGTGGAGGACGACGCCTGGCGCTCGCTCTTCGCCACGAACGTCGACGCCCTCTTCTACGCGGTGAAGGCAGCGCTCCCCCACCTCAAGGCGAGCCGCGGCAACATCGTCGTCGTCTCCTCCGTGTCGGGCATCCGCGGCGACTGGGGCCAGGCCGCCTATAACGCGACCAAGGGCGCGATCACGACCTTCGTGCAGTCGCTGGCCCTCGACTTCGGCGCGCACGGTGTGCGGGTCAACGCCGTCGCCCCCGCCTTCACGCAGACGCCGCTGACCGAGTCGATGGCCTCGACCCCCGAGGAGCTCGCGCCCTTCATCGACCGCATCGCCCTCGGGCGCCCCGGGCAGCCGGACGACATCGCCCCGCCGGTGCTGTTCCTCGCCAGCGCGGACGCGGCGTACATCACCGGCGCGATCCTGGCCGTTGACGGCGGGACGAGCGCCTCGACGGGGCAGCCGCACCTGTAGGCGGGCGAGCGGCGGATCGGCCGCGGCCAGGCGACTCGCCTGCTCGGCCGGGGCGGCTCGGCGATTCGCCTGCTCGGCCGGTGCGGCTCGGTCGCCCGGAAGCGGCGGCCAGGCGGATCGGGGTCGGGGGCGGCTCTGCCCAGAACCCGAGTGCTCGCGTCGGATCCTGCGGCCCCGCTCGCGAGGGTCCACCGGGCTCGACTGCGGGCGCCCGCAGCCCGGATCACTCCATCCCTGACCGCGCACTCAGACTCAACCGACACCTGTGGAGTATCGTGGAGCCAATTGCATGCAGACGCATGGATACGGACTCGCCGACCACACGGCCTCCGAGCCCATCCCTCTTCGAGCAGGAGTCGTCATGACCACCACCAGCACCCGCTTCACCGACCGCGTCGTCCTCATCACCGGAGGTGGATCCGGCCTGGGCCGCGCCGCAGCCGTCCGCCTCGCCCAGGAGGGCGCGAAGCTCGCCCTCGTCGACATCTCCGAGCAGGGCCTCGCCGCCACGGTCGACGTCCTGCCCGAGGGCACCGAGTCGATCACCGTCCTCGCCGACGTGTCGAAGGAGGCGGACGTGGACGCCTATGTCGCGCGCACCCTCGAGGCCTTCGGCCGGATCGACGGCTTCTTCAACAACGCCGGCATCGAGGGCCGCCAGAACCTCACCGAGAACTTCACGGCCGACGAGTTCGACAAGGTCGTCGCGATCAACCTCCGCGGCGTGTTCCTCGGCCTCGAGAAGGTGCTGAAGGTGATGCGCGAGCAGGGCTCGGGCATGGTCGTCAACACCGCGAGCGTCGGCGGCATCACCGCGATCGGCAACCAGTCCGGCTACGCGGCCGCCAAGCACGGCGTCGTCGGCCTCACCCGCAACTCCGCGATCGAGTACGGCGAGTTCGGCATCCGCATCAACGCGATCGCGCCCGGGGCCATCTGGACCCCGATGGTCGAGAACTCGATGAAGCAGCTCGACCCGCAGAACCCGCGCAAGGCGGCCGAGGAGTTCATCCAGGTCAACCCGACCAAGCGCTACGGCGAGGCCGACGAGATCGCCTCGGTCGTCGCCTTCCTCCTCTCGGACGACGCCTCGTACGTGAACGCGACCGTCCTCCCGATCGACGGCGGTCAGTCCATCAAGTACTGAGGTCCCGCGGAGGGAGCGGAGGGAGCGCCTGCTGCGGCGGGCGAGCCCTCCGCTCTCCCGCTGACGCCGCGTCCTTCGCGAAACGGACTCGACCGCTCCTCCACAGGTGCTCCCTCCGACGGACATCCCCACCGGGCCTCCCCCACGCAGCACCCGGCACCGCAGCGGGAGCAGAATGGGGGTCGGTCCCGCCAGCGGCCGGACCTCGACCGCTACGGAGACATGCATGAACCCCACCGGGAGCTTCCGCGCCGCCCGCGACACCCTCCTGCAGCACCGCCGCGATGCGGTCGCCGCGAACGAGGCCTTCCAGTGGCCGGACGTCGGGCCCCGCTTCAACTGGGCGGTGGACTGGTTCGACGCGATCGCCATCGGCAACGAGCGCCCCGCCCTCTGGATCGTGGAGGAGGACGGCTCCGAGGAGAAGTACTCCTTCGACCGGATGCGCTGGCGCTCCGACGAGGTCGCCGCCTGGCTCCACTCGGTCGGCGTCGAGCAGGGCGATCACGTGATGCTCATGCTCGGCAACCGCCTCGAGCTCTGGGAGTCGATGCTCGCGATCATGAAGCTCGGCGCGGTCATCCTCCCCACGACGACCCTGCTCTCACCCGCCGACCTGGCCGACCGCCTCGAGCGCGGCGAGGTCGCGCACGTCATCGCGGACGCCTCCGAGACCGCCAAGTTCGACGAGATGGAGGGCGGCTTCGGCCGCATCGCGGTCGGCGGCGCCGTCGAGGGCTGGCTCGACTACGCCGACTCGCTCGAGCCCTTCGGCATCAGCCCGACCGTGGTCGTCCAGAGCTCCGATCCGTGCCTGATCTACTTCACCTCCGGCACCACCTCGAAGCCCAAGATGGTCGTGCACACGCACGAGTCGTACCCCGTCGGGCACCTCAGCACGATGTACTGGCTCGGCGTGCAGCCGGGCGACGTGCACATGGCGATCAGCTCGCCGGGCTGGGGCAAGCACGCGTGGAGCTGCTTCTTCGCGCCGTGGAACGCCGAGGCGACGGTGTTCGTCTACAACTACAGCCGCTTCTCCCCCACCGCTCTGCACCAGCAGCTCGACCGGGCCGAGGTCACCACGTTCTGCGCGCCGCCGACCGTGTGGCGGATGCTGATCCAGTCGGCGCTGGGAGCGAAGCCGCGCGCGCTGACCGAGATCCTCTCGGCGGGCGAGCCGCTCAACCCCGAGGTCATCGCGACCGTCGAGCGGGAGTGGGGACTCACCATCCGCGACGGCTACGGCCAGACCGAGACCACCGCGATCATCGCGAACCCGCCCGGCGCCCCCGTGGTCCCCGGAGCGATGGGCCGCGCGCTGCCCGGCGTCGCCATCGCCCTCGTCGATCCGCTGACCGGCGAGCCCGCCTCCACCGGTGAGATCTGCCTCGACCTGTCCGTCGAACCCGTCAACCTGATGTCCGGCTACCTCGGCGACGAGGACCGCACCGAGCGCGCCCGCGCGGACGGCTACTTCCACACCGGCGACGTGGCGGTCCGCGGGGTCGACGGCACGATCACCTTCGTCGGCCGCACCGACGACATCTTCAAGTCCTCCGACTTCAAGATCTCGCCGTTCGAGGTCGAGAGCGTGCTGCTGCAGCACCCCGCCGTCGCCGAGTCCGCAGTGGTCCCGGCTCCGGACGAGGTGCGCCACAGCGTGGTGAAGGCCTACGTCACCCTCGCCGACGGCTGGGAGCCGACCGCCGAGACGGCGAGCGCGATCTTCGCCCACACCCGCGAGCTGCTCTCCTCCTTCGAGCGGGTGCGGCGCGTCGAGTTCCACCCCCTGCCCAAGACGATCTCGGGCAAGATCCGCCGCGTCGAGCTGCGCGAGCGCGAGGAGGAGGCGTTCCGCCGCGGCGAGGAGATCCCCACGGAGTGGCGCGCCGACCGCCTCTAGGCGCGGCGGCCCTCGTCCGCCGATACACCGCCGGGATCGCCGAAGCACCGCTGAGACGGCGGCGCCTCGGCGGGGCGGTGGTGTCTCGGCGGGATGCGGTGGGCCGGGACGTCGGCCGCCGGTGACCAGCGGGAGCGGGTGCCGTCAGCACGGAACCAGCGCGGCGTCGGCGGCGTCCGGATCAGAGGCCGGCGATCAGCTCGGCGTCAGCGCGGGAGTACAGCGATCAGCTCGCCGTGGTCGCGGACGCCGGGGGCGCTGCGGCGGAGCGAGTGGGTCACCTCGAGGCAGGCCTGCTCGGCGAGGGCGCGCATCTCGGCGAGCGGATGGAACCACGCCGGTGCGACGGCGTGCGCGAACGCCTCCGTGCGCGGCCCTTCGAAGAAGCCGATCAGCAGGCTTCCGCCCGGTCGGAGGTGCGCGGCGAGCGCCGCGACCGCGCCGGGCAGCTCCGCCGGCGGCAGGTGGATGAGCGAGTACCACGAGAGAACACCCCCGAGGCCGTCGACGTCGAGCTCGAGCGCCGAGCCGAGCCGGAACGGGACGTCCGGGAACCGCGCCCGCGCCAGAGCGACGAACTCCGGCACCGGGTCGACGCCGATAGCGGCGGCTCCGCGGCGCTGGAGGAACTCCGTCCAGTGCCCGGGCCCGCAGCCCACATCGGCGACCGTGCCCTCCAGCCCGTCGGCCCACGACCCGATCAGCTCGCGGTCGGCCGCGGGCCCCGCGTCGACCGATCCGAGCAGCGCCGCGTACTCCTCCGCCCGCGCGCCGTACGCGTCCCGCACCTCGTCCATCCGGTGAGCGTAGGCCGTCTTGAAACGGCGCGCAGCGGGCACTCGGAGGCGCGTGGCACGTTCCGCGGTGCCGTTGGCACGGCTCTGCGGCACGGTCCGCTGGCGCGTTCTGACGTTCTGGCGCGCCTGCCTCGTGAGCGTTCGCGCCCGGCGTCCCGAGGCGCTTCGCGAGGACGGATCATCGAGGTGCCGCGCGCCTCCGAGTGCCCGCTGCGCGCCGTTTCAAGACGGCCTACGCTCACCGGATGGACGAGGTGCGGGACGCGTACGGCGCGCGGGCGGAGGAGTACGCGGCGCTCCTCCGCCCGCCGTCGCCGAGCCAGGTACTGCCGGTCCCCCCGTCGAGCGCGGCCTGGTCGAGGCCCGACGACCCGCGCAGGATGGGCG
>NZ_PSUU01000003.1:0-129459 GCF_002932015.1 Rathayibacter sp. AY1H3 | reverse complement strand
CGCCGCGTCGGCCGCCGCGTCGTACTGGATCGGGCCCTCGACGAGCAGGTCGGGCCGGCGCTCGCGCACCAGAGCCGTCGCCGCGCGGACCTTCTCGACCCCGATCACCCCAGGAGTCCCCTCATGTCCGTCGTCCTCGTCGTCAACAGCGGATCGTCGTCGTTCAAGTACCAGCTCATCGAGATGACCACCGAGGAGACGCTCGCCAGCGGCCTCGTCGAGCGGATCGGCGAGGACACCGGCCGCACGAAGCACACCCGCGACGGGGAGTCGTTCGAGATCGAGGGGCCGATCCCCGACCACACCGCCGGCTTCGACGCGATGATCCGCGCGTTCGGCGAGCACGGCCCGAGCCTCGACGAGTTCCCTCCCGTCGCCGTGGGCCACCGCGTCGTGCACGGCGGCAAGCGCTTCTTCGAGCCCACCGTCGTCACCGACCTGGTCAAGATCAACATCGAGGACCTCGCCGACCTCGCCCCGCTGCACAACCCCGCCAACCTCGAGGGCATCGAGGCGGCGCAGAAGGCCTTCCCGGACGTTCCGCACGTCGCCGTCTTCGACACCGCCTTCCACCACACGATCCCGGCCGAGGCGTCGACCTACGCGCTGCCCGCCGAACTCGCCGAGAAGCACCGCGTCCGCCGCTACGGCTTCCACGGCACCTCGCACAAGTTCGTCTCGGAGGCCGCCGCCGCCTACCTCGGCCGCCGCCGCTCCGACCTGAAGACGATCGTCCTGCACCTGGGCAACGGAGCGTCCGCCTGCGCCGTCGACGGCGGCGTCTCCGTCGAGACCTCGATGGGCATGACCCCGCTCGAGGGCCTGGTGATGGGCACCCGCTCCGGCGACCTCGACCCGGCCGTCGTCTTCCACCTGGCCCGCAAGGCGGGCCTCTCGATCGACGAGCTCGACACCCTCCTCAACCGCCGAAGCGGCCTCCTCGGCCTCACGGGTCGCGGCGACATGCGCGACGTCCAGGAGGCGGCCGAGGCCGGCGACGAGCAGGCCCGCGCCGGGCTCGAGGTCTACTACCACCGCCTCCGCCACTACATCGGGGCCTTCTACGCCCAGCTGGGCCGCGTCGACGCCGTGGTGTTCACGGCGGGAGTCGGCGAGAACGTCGCCGCCGTCCGCGCCGGCGCCCTCCGCGGCCTCGAGGGCCTGGGCATCGAGCTCGACCCCGAGCGCAACACGTCCTCCGACCGCGGCGCCCGCCGCATCTCCACCGACGACTCCCGCGTCGCCGTCCTCGTCATCCCCACGAACGAGGAGCTGGAGATCGCCCGGCAGTCCTTGTCGGTCGTGTAGCGGCGGAGCCGCGACACGACTCGCGGCCGGCTTCCAGGGGTGGCGGCTCCCGTGGAGCGGGTCCTGTCGGGCTGCCCTGAATCGCTCGCACGCGGCGGTGCCCGCTCGTCGTGCGGCGGTGGCCCGTTGCGCGACCGCGGTCGGCTTCTCGTGGGCCTGCATCGCGCAGAGCCGGGTACGTCGGGCTGCCCAGAATCGCTGGCACGCGGCGGTGCTCGCTCGTCGTGCAGCGGTGGCCCGCTGCACGACCGCGGTCGGCTTCTCGTGGGCCTGCGTTGCGCAGAGCGGGTCTTGTCAGGCTGCCCTGAATCGCTCGCACGCGATTCCGGGTCGCGGCCCCCTGCCGAACACGCGGCGACCCTCGCTGGTCGAGTAGCCGCGGGACGCGGCGTGGCGAGAGCCACCGAGTACGAGGGGGATCTCGATGCGCCCGCTGTGCAGGCTGCTCCATCCGCAGGAGCCGGCTGAGGAGCCCCGGCTCAGGGCAGCAGGCGCGCGTCGCCCGCGTAGAGGTTGAAGCCGGAGCCGCGGCTGAAGCCGATCAGGGTGAGGCCGGAGTCGCGAGCCAGGTCCACCGCCAGCGACGACGGGGCACCGACCGCGGCGAGCAGGGGGATGCCGGCCATCACGGCCTTCTGCACCAGCTCGAACGAGGCGCGCCCCGATACCTGCAGCAGCGTCCCCCGCAACGGCAGCCGCCCCTCCCGGAGCCCCCAGCCGACCACCTTGTCCACGGCGTTGTGCCGCCCGACGTCCTCCCGGAGCACCAGCAGCGAGCCGTCCGCGTCGAACAGCCCGGCCGCGTGGACGCCGCCCGTCCGCTCGAACACCGCCTGCGCCTCGCGGAGCCGATCGGGGAGAGAGACCAGCAGCTCCCGCTCGACCCGCAGGTCGTCCTCCGCGACGCTCCACGCCGAGTCGGTGGCGACCGCTTCGAGCGACGCGAGCCCGCACACTCCGCACGAGCTCGTCGTGTACACCGACCGCTCGCGCTCGAGCAGCACGGCCTCCCGCCCGCCGCGGACGCTCGCGTCGACCACGTTGTACGTGTTCTCTCCCGGCTCGGAGCCGCTCGCGCAGTAGCGCATCGCCGCGAGCTGCTCCGACTCGGTGAGCACCCCCTCGGACACCAGGAATCCCGCGACCAGGTCGAAGTCGTCGCCGGGTGTGCGCATGGTCACGCTGAAGCGCCGTCCGCCGACGCGGATCTCGAGCGGCTCCTCGACGGCCAGGACGTCCTCGCGGCGTCGGGGCGGATCGCCGGCGCGGACGGCGGTCAGGCGGGTGCGGGCGACACTGCGGCTCATGGGTCTCCTCAGGCGGTGGAGGTCATCCTCCCACCGGGAACCGGGAGCGATGCCGGGGTGCGGACGTACGATGCAGGAATGGTCGATGACGCCGAGCCCCGCGAGAGTCCGATCGACGAGAGCCGCCTCTCCGTCCGGTCGCCGAAGAGACGCGCCGTCGGGATCCCCGGCGTCGCCCACGCCCTCGAGATCTCGCTCAAGCAGATGGGTCCGGTGCGCAGCGCCGAGACGCTCCTGCGGGTGAACCAGAAGGCCGGATTCGACTGCCCGGGCTGCGCCTGGCCGGAGGGCGACAAGCGCCACGTCGCCGAGTTCTGCGAGAACGGAGCGAAGGCGGTCGCCGAGGAGGCCACGCTCCGCACCGTCACATCGGCCTTCTTCGCCGCGCACCCCGTCGCGGAGCTGGAGGAGTGGGACGACTTCGCGCTCGGCCAGCAGGGCCGGCTCACGGAGCCGATGCTGCTCGAGGAGGGCGCGACGCACTACCGGCCCGTGGGCTGGGACGAGGCGCTCGACCTCGTGGCGGAGGAGCTGCGCGCCTGCGCGAGCCCTGACGAGGCGATCTTCTACACGTCCGGCCGGACCTCGAACGAGTCGGCCTTCGTCTACCAGCTGATGGTCCGCGGCTTCGGTACGAACAACCTGCCCGACTGCTCGAACATGTGCCACGAGTCCAGCGGATCCGCCCTCACCGAGACGATCGGGATCGGCAAGGGCTCGGTGAGCCTGCGCGACGTGGAGCGGGCTCCGCTGATCATCGTCGCCGGCCAGAACCCCGGCACGAACCACCCGCGGATGCTGACCGCGCTGGAGCGCGCCAAGCGCGCCGGCGGCACCATCGTGGCCGTCAATCCGCTGCCGGAGGCGGGGCTGCTCCGCTTCCAGAACCCGCAGACCGTCCGCGGCACCCTGGGCGACGGCACGGCCCTCGCCGACCACTTCCTCCAGGTCCGGCTGGGCGGCGACCAGGCCCTGTTCCAGGGTCTGGGCAAGGCGCTGCTCGAGGCGGAGGAGGCGCGCGGCGACGTCTTCGACCACGCCTTCATCCGCGAGAGCACCGGCGGCCTCGCCGAGTACCTCCACGGGCTGCGGGAGGTCCAGTGGGACGAGATCGAGCGGGCGAGCGGGATCGACGAGACGCGCATCCGCACCGTCGCCGAGCTGATCGCGGCGTCCGAGGGCACCGTCGTCTGCTGGGCGATGGGCCTCACGCAGCACGCGCACTCGGTCGCGACGCTCAAGGACGTCGTCAACGTGCTCCTGCTCACCGGCAACATCGGCAAGCCCGGCGCGGGCGTCTGCCCGGTGCGCGGCCACTCGAACGTGCAGGGCGACCGCACGATGGGCATCTTCGAGCGGATGCCGGACTCCTTCCACGACGCGCTCGACCGCGAGTTCTCCTTCTCCTCCCCCCGGGTGCACGGGACGGACACGGTCGCCGCGATCCGGGCGATGCGCGACGGGAAGGCCCGCGTGTTCATGGGGCTCGGCGGCAACTTCGCCCGGGCGACGCCCGACAGCGGAGTGACGGAGGCGGCGATGCGCTCGCTCGCCCTCACCGTGCACGTCTCGACCAAGCTCAACCGCTCGCACGTGGTCACCGGCCGGCGCGCGCTGATCCTGCCGACCCTCGGCCGCACCGACTCCGACGTGCAGCGCTCGGGCGAGCAGCGGGTCACGGTCGAGGACTCGATGAGCGCCGTGCACGCCTCCCGGGGCCGCCTGCGCCCGCCGAGCCCGGGCCTGCGCTCGGAGGTGGCGATCCTCACGGGGATCGCGGAGCGGCTGCTCGAGGGCCGCGAGAACGTCCCCCGGGTCGACTGGGCGGGACTGCGCGACGACTACCGCCGCATCCGCTCGCACATCGCCAACGTCGTCCCCGGCTTCGACGGGTTCGAGGCCCGGATCGACGTGCCCGGCGGCTTCGTCCTCCCGCACCCGCCGCGCGACTCGCGCCGCTTCGACACCCCCTCCGGCCTGGCCCGCTTCACCGCGAATCCGCTCGAGTACCCGCGGGTTCCGGAGGGCAGGCTGCTGCTGCAGACGCTGCGCTCGCACGACCAGTTCAACACCACGATCTACGGCAAGGACGACCGCTACCGCGGGATCCACAACGGCCGCCGGGTGGTGTTCGTCCACGCCGACGACGTCGCCGAGCTGGGCTTCGCGGACGGCGCGATGGTCGACCTGGTCTCGGAGTGGCCCGACGGCGTCGAGCGGCGGGCGGAGGCGTTCCGCGTCGTGGCGTACGACACGCCCCGCGGCTGCGCGGCCGCCTACTACCCCGAGACGAACGTCCTCGTACCGCTGGACTCGACCGCGAAGATCAGCAACACGCCGACCTCGAAGTCGGTCGTGATCCGCCTCGAACCGGCGGCGTAGGCCTCACCAGGGCAGCGGCAGCAGGCGCACCGAGTCGCCCGCTGCCGCTCCCGGTGCGGGCACGACGGCCACGGCCTCCGAGGCGGCGAGACCGGTGAGCATGTGCGAGCGGATGCCGGCGGAGGCCCGCCAGCCGTCCTCGCCGGAGGAGACGGGCACGAGCACCGTGGTCCCCGCGCGCCCGAGCGGCTCGGCGAGGACGCCCCGGCCGAGAGGTCGGGCAGCGGCGCCCGACGCCGCGTCGAGGGCCGGCGGCAGGAAGGAGAGCGCCGCGAGCAGGGCGGCGAGCGGATTGCCCGGCAGAGCGATCACCAGCGTCCCGCCCGGCAGCAGCGCAGCCATGGTCGGGTGGCCGGGGCGCATGCCGACGCCGTC
Organism: Rathayibacter sp. AY1H3; assembly: GCF_002932015.1. Taxonomy (NCBI): domain Bacteria; kingdom Bacillati; phylum Actinomycetota; class Actinomycetes; order Micrococcales; family Microbacteriaceae; genus Rathayibacter; species Rathayibacter sp. AY1H3. The sequence goes on along the minus strand of NZ_PSUU01000003.1, from coordinate 124,087 downwards.
GACGAGGACGCGCGCGCCCACCGCATCGAGGGCGCGACGGACCGTGTCCACCCGGGAGCGCCCGGTCCCGCCCGTCGTGAGGAGGATCGGCGCCGTGCCCGCCAGCAGCGTCCGTGCGATCGCCTCCTCGTCGTCGCCGCGGCGCACGACCTCTCCCACGGCTCCGCCCGAGAGCTCGACCAGCGCGGGCAGCAGCGGCGTGAACGCATCGCGCACCCGTCCGGCGGGCGGCATCCCCTCGGTGTCGACCTCGTCCCCCGTGAGGAGCAGGTCGACCGCGGCGGGCGGGCGGACGTCGAGCGCGTCGATCCCGGCGACCGCGAGCAGGGCGAGGTGCGCGGGAGTGAGGCGGGTCCGGGCATCGACCAGCACGGCTCCGCAAGCGGCCTCGTCGCCCGCGCGCCGGACGTGGCGGCCGGGCGGGAGGGGCGCCCGCGCCGTCAGCAGGTCGTCGCGGACCACGCCCTGCTCGGACGGCAGCACGGCGTCGCTCCAGTCGGGCACGGCGGCTCCGGTGACGATCGGCGCGGCGGTGCCGTCCTCGAGCGGCCAGGGCCCGGGGCCGCGCACGGCCCAGCCGTCCATGGCCGAGGAGTCGTAGTGGGGGAGCGGCCGGGCGGCGGTGACGGCGCGGTCGAGGACGGCTCCGCGGGCGTCGAGGAGGGGGACTGTCGAGACGCCGGAGCGCGCCACCGCTTCGCCGACGATCCGCCTGGCCTCGTCCCAGTCGGTCGCCTCGTGCCCGTGTGCGCTCATCCCGTCCATTCTCCCGGGGCTCGGGGCGGGCCCCGGGCAGGACCCGCCCCGTCGATCATCCCAGGTAGCCGTTCGGGTTCAGCACGAACTTCTTCGCGGCGCCCTTGTCGAAGTCGGCGTAGCCGCGGGGAGCGTCGTCCAGGCTGATCGCGGTGGCCTGGACCGCGTCGGCGATGTGGACCCGGTCGTGCAGGATCGCCATCATCAGCTGCCGGTTGTACTTCATGACCGGGCACTGGCCCGTGGTGAAGGACAGCGACTTCGCCCAGCCGAGCCCGAGGCGGATCGACAGCGAGCCCTCCTGGGCCGCCTCGTCGACTCCGCCCGGGTCGCCCGTGACGTAGAGGCCCGGGATGCCGAGGGCGCCGCCCGCCGCGGTGATCGACATCAGCGAGTTCAGCACCGTCGCCGGCGCCTCCTTCCCCGAGTCGGCGCCGTTGCCATGCGCCTCGAAGCCGACGGCGTCCACTCCGCAGTCGACCTCGGGCACGCCGAGGATCTGCTCGATCTGGCCGGCCGGATCGCCCTTCGAGACGTCGACCGTCTCGCAGCCGAAGGAGCGCGCCTGCGCCAGACGCTCCTCGTTGAGGTCCGCGACGATCACGACGGCCGCTCCGAGCAGCTGCGCTCCGACCGCCGCGGCGAGTCCGACCGGTCCCGCTCCTGCGACGTAGACCGTGGAGCCGACGCCGACCCCGGCGGTCACCGCGCCGTGGAAGCCCGTCGGGAAGATGTCCGAGAGCATCGTCAGGTCGAGGATCTTCTCGAGCGCCTGATCGCGGTCCGGGAACACCAGGAGGTTCCAGTCGGCGTAGGGGACCATCACGTACTCGGCCTGCCCGCCGACCCAGCCGCCCATGTCGACGTAGCCGTACGCGCTGCCCGGGCGGTCCGGATTCACGTTGAGGCAGATGCCGGTCTTGCGCTCCTTGCAGTTGCGGCAGCGGCCGCAGGCGATGTTGAACGGCACGGACACGATGTCGCCGACCTTGACGAACTCGACGTCGGGGCCGACCTCCACGACCTCGCCGGTGATCTCGTGGCCGAGCACGAGGTCCGACGGAGCGGTGGTGCGGCCGCGGACCATGTGCTGGTCCGAGCCGCAGATGTTGGTGGAGACGGTGCGGAGGATGGCGCCGTGCGGCAGCTTCCGCCCGATGTTCGCCGGATTGACGCCGGGTCCGTCCTTCAGCTCGAAGGTGGGGTAGTCGATGTCGATGACCTCGACGACTCCGGGGGACTTGTAGGCGACGGCTCTGTTGCCTGACATGCGGGGCTCCTTCAGATGGACGACCGCGGCGCAGTCGGCCGCGGGAGTCCTGCGCCGCTCTCGGTCCGAGCCGCGGCACCGGGACTCGGGGGAACCGTACGGCGTCGGCCTGGTGCCGGATCGAGGCCGGTGGAGTAGCGTCTCAGGAGGCGTGCGTACGCTCGTCCACCGCCCGGTGCGAGGCCGTGAGCGCCGCGTCGAGCGCGTCCCGGCCGCCCCCGGCCAGGCCCGCCGCGTAGCCCGCGAGGAACGTGGTCAGCGGAGCCGCCGGCCGGACCACTCCGTGCGCCGCGCGACCGGCGAGGGCGAGCAGGGCGTCCGGGTCCACCGGGACCTCGTTGAGGCCGAGCGCGGAGCACAGCTCGGCCCACCAGCCGGCGAGCACCTCCTCCGTGGGGCGGGCGCCGTCGGAGGCGGAGGGGCGGGGGCCGGTCGTGTCGTCCATCCGCTCAGTCTGCGCCGCACGGGCCCGGCAGGTCGATCCCGTGCCGGTGCGCGTCGGCGGGCGCGTCGACGTCGTCGGTCGTCCCTCCGGGCACCGTCACGAGCCGCGGGGGAAGGTCCCGGAGGAGGGCGCGCACCGAGGAGCCGTCGGGATCGCCGAGCGCGGTGAGCGCTTCGACGAGGGCCGCTCGCCGGTGCACGCCGAGGAGCTGCTGGGCTCGGCCGCTCGCGTCGACGGCCAGGAGGGAGGCCTCGACGGCGTTCGACGCGACCTCGAGCAGGGTGTGCACGGCGGGAGCGGGGGCGACGAGATCGGCGGCGAGCACGACGACCCAGTCCGGAGCGCCCGGGCGGTCGAGCAGGGGCAGCGCGGCGGCCAGGCCCGCGACCGGGCCGCCGAACGGCGGATCCTCCTGGACGAGCTCGGCGCCGTCGACGGCCGGTGCGAGCGACGACGGTCCGGCCACGACCCTCCGCTCGGCTCCGCGCACGGCTGCTAGGGCGGTGCCGAGGAGCGTCGACTCGCGGTGCCGGAGGAGCGGCTTGACCGCGCCGCCGAGGCGGGAGGCGCGTCCGCCGGCGAGCACGACCGCGTCGAAGCGGGGGAGCGGAGGCGGTGGGAGCACGGGACCGAGGCTACGCGCGCTCCGGTCTCCGCCGTCCCGGCTCCGGTGTCGGAGGTCGCGGCTACTGTTGACGGGTGGTAGCAGCCCTGTATCGCCGGTACCGGCCCGAGACGTTCGCCGAGATGATCGGCCAGTCCCAGGTGACGGATCCGCTCATGACGGCGCTCCGCACCAACCGCGTCAACCACGCCTACCTCTTCAGCGGCCCCCGCGGCTGCGGCAAGACCACCTCGGCGCGCATCCTCGCCCGCTGCCTCAACTGCGCGACGGGCCCGACCGACACCCCCTGCGGCGTCTGCGACAGCTGCGTCGAGCTCAGCCGCGAGGGCCAGGGCTCGCTCGACGTGGTCGAGATCGACGCGGCGAGCCACAACGGAGTCGACGACGCGCGCGATCTGCGCGAGCGCGCCATCTTCGCCCCGGCGCGCGACCGCTTCAAGATCTTCATCCTCGACGAGGCGCACATGGTCACGCCGCAGGGCTTCAACGCGCTGCTCAAGATCGTGGAGGAGCCGCCGGAGCACGTGAAGTTCATCTTCGCGACCACAGAGCCGGACAAGGTCATCGGCACGATCCGCTCGCGCACGCACCACTACCCGTTCCGGCTCGTCCCGCCGGCGCAGATGCTCGACTACACGCAGGAGCTCTGCGAGCGCGAGGGCGTGCACGTGGCGGCCGGCGTGCTGCCGCTCGTGGTCCGCGCGGGCGGCGGGTCCGTCCGCGACACGCTCTCCCTGCTCGACCAGCTGATGGCCGGCTCCGAGGCCGAGACCGTCGAGTACGAGCGGGCCGTCGCCCTCCTCGGCTACACCCACGGCGCCCTGCTCGACGAGGTGGTCGACGCGCTCGCCGAGCACGACTCCGCCGAGGCGTTCGGAGCGGTCGACCGCGTCATCCAGACGGGGCAGGACCCGCGCCGCTTCGTCGAGGACCTGCTCGAGAAGCTCCGCGACCTGATCGTCGTCGCGGCGACCGGGGGAGCGGCCTCGGCCGTGCTCCGCGGCGTCTCGCAGGACGAGCTCGACCGCATGGCCGGCCAGTCGCGCGCGCTCGGCCTGGCCGAGCTCTCGCGCATCGCCGACGTGGTCAACGAGGCCCTCACCGAGATGACCGGTGCGACCTCGCCGCGCCTGCACCTCGAGCTGATGATCGCCCGCACCCTGGTGCACGGCACCGGCGCCGGCATCGCGCCCGCTGCGGCCCAGGAGGAGCGCCCGCGGCACGTGGCCGCGCCGCGCGAGTCCGCGGCGCCCGCCCCGCGGTCGTCCGAGGCGTCGCGCGCGTCCGAGCCGTCCCGTGCGCCCGAGCCCCACCACGCCTCGCACGCCGCCGCTCCCGGCTCGGTGCCCGAGTCCATCGCGGCCGCTCCGCGCACCGAGGCGCCGGTGACGGCGTCCGCACCGGTCGCTGCGCCGCCGGTGACGGCGCCCGACGAGACGGCGGCCGCCCCGGAGGCGGACGAGTCCGCGCCGGCCGAGTCAGGACGCCCCCGCGCGACGACCGCCGCGGCGGCTCGTCCGGAGCCGGTCGAGCAGGAGCCGTCGGATCAGGCCGCTGCGTCCACTGAGGCGGCCGCCGCCTCCGCGGCCGCCGCCTCCGCACCCGCTGCGGCCGCGGGCGACGCACCCGCCGACGGCGCGGTCACCCTCCAGCGGATGAAGGACACCTGGCCCGAGATCCTCGAGGTCGTGCAGAAGGCGAAGATGACCGCCTGGCTGGTGGCCTACACCGCCCAGGTGCGCGCCCTCAAGGACGACGTGCTGACCCTCTCGTTCCCGAGCCAGAACGACGTCGAGTCGTTCAAGATGCCGGGAACCGCGGGGCAGCCCGGAGTCAGCGAGTACCTGCGTCAGGCGATCCAGCAGGTCCTCGGCCTGCGGGTGAAGTACATCGCCCGCGTCGAGCCTCGCGCAGCCGCCCCGGAGGCCGAACGCGCCGCCGTCGAGGCGACCGCCGCGCCCGCTCCGGCTGCGCCGATCCCGGCCGCGACCGGCTCCGACGGCTGGGCCACGGTGGCGATCCCCGCCGATCCGACCCCTGCGGCCGAGGCGGCTGCTCCCTCCGCTCCGGTGGAGGCCCCCGCCGCGGCCGCCGAGCCGGTGCGCGCCGCCCCCCTCGCCGCCGCTGAAGCCGCTCCCGCCGGCGACGAGCCCCCGTTCGACGAGGAGCCGCCGGAGGAGGACATGCCGCCGGTCGAGCCGCCGATGCCCGATTCCTGGGCGACCGTCGCACCTCCCGGCGAGCCCGCCGCCGCGCCCGACCCCGCCGCCCCACCCGAGAGGAGGCGACCGCATGTACGAAGGCATCGTCCAGGAGCTGATCGACGAGCTCGGCCGGCTCCCCGGCATCGGTCCGAAGTCCGCCCAGCGCATCGCGTTCCACATCCTGCAGACCGAGACGTTCGACGTCACCCGGCTCGCCGAGATCCTGCTCGAGCTGCGCGGCCGTGTGCACTTCTGCGACATCTGCGGGAACGTGGCGGAGGAGGCGACCTGCGGGATCTGCCGCGATCCGCGCCGCAGCCGCGCCGTCATCTGCGTCGTGGAGGAGGCGAAGGACGTCCCGGCGATCGAGCGCACCCGCGAGTTCCGCGGGCTCTACCACGTGCTCGGCGGCGCGATCAGCCCGATCGACGGCATCGGCCCGGATCAGCTCCGCATCCGCCAGCTGCTGCAGCGGCTCGCGGACGGCGAGGTGCAGGAGGTCATCATCGCGACCGACCCGAACCTCGAGGGCGAGGCGACGGCGACCTATCTCTCGCGCATGCTCAGCACCCTCGGCATCCGCATCACCCGTCTGGCCTCCGGGCTGCCCGTCGGCGGAGACCTCGAGTACGCCGACGAGATCACCCTCGGCCGCGCCTTCGAGGGCCGCCGGCTCGTCGAGAACTGACGCGGCCGCCGGAGTCGCATGACCGCTCCGGCATGCGGTCGACCGGTAGACTCGCCCGTCGGGTCGCGACGGCGGCCCAGCCACCGACACGGGAGCAGCACGTGAGCCTGATCGTCCAGAAGTTCGGCGGGTCCTCCGTCGCCGACGCGGAGAGCATCAAGCGGGTCGCGAAGCGGATCGTCGCCACCAAGCAGGCGGGCAACGACGTGGTCGTCGCCGTCTCGGCCATGGGCGACACCACCGACGACCTGCTCGAGCTCGCCCACCAGGTCACGCCCATCCCCGCCCCTCGCGAGCTCGACATGCTGCTCTCCTCGGGCGAGCGCATCTCGATGGCGCTGCTGGCGATGGCGATCAAGAGCATGGGCTTCGAGGCCCGCTCCTTCACCGGCAGCCAGGCCGGCATGATCACGGACGCGCAGCACGGCGCCGCCCGTATCGTCGACATCACCCCGGTCCGCCTCCGCGAGGCGCTCGACGAGAACGCCGTCGTCATCGTCGCGGGCTTCCAGGGCTTCAACCGCGACACGAAGGACATCACCACCCTCGGCCGCGGCGGCTCGGACACCACCGCCGTCGCGCTCGCCGCAGGACTCGGCGCCGACACCTGCGAGATCTACACCGACGTCGACGGCGTCTTCACCGCCGACCCGAGGGTCGTCAAGAAGGCCCGCAAGCTCGACCGCATCACCAGCGAGGAGATGCTCGAGCTGGCCGCCGCGGGAGCGAAGGTGCTGCACATCCGCGCCGTCGAGTTCGCCCGCCGCCACGGAGTCACGCTCCACGTGCGCTCCTCCTTCAGCCCCAACGAGGGCACCATCGTCTACAACGCCGAGACCTCCGGCGCCGAGCAGAACGGACAAGCCGTGGAAGAGCCCATCATCGCCGGAGTCGCCGCCGACCTGAACGAGGCGAAGATCACCGTCGTCGGAGTCCCCGACATCCCGGGCAAGGCCGCGCAGATCTTCACGATCGTGGCCAAGACCGGCTCCAACATCGACATGATCGTGCAGAACGTGTCGGCTGCGGCCACCGCCCGCACCGACATCTCGTTCACCCTGCCCAAGGCCGACGGCCAGACGGTCCTCATGGCTCTCAACGCCGAGAAGGACGAGGTCGGCTTCGAGTCCCTGCAGTACGACGACCAGATCGCCAAGCTCGCGCTCGTGGGCGCCGGGATGCGCACCAACGCCGGCGTCTCCGCGAAGCTGTTCCGCTCCCTCTACGAGGCCGGGATCAACATCGAGATGATCTCCACGAGCGAGATCCGCATCTCGGTCGTCACCCGCGCCGACACCGTGAACGAGGCTCTGCGCGTCGTGCACACCGCCTTCGGGCTCGACGCCGAGGACGAGGCCGTCGTCTACGCCGGCACCGGCCGCTGACGGCCGGACACCCTCGCGATCCGGCCGTTCCTCCCGAGCGGCCGGACCGACCGGTACCCTCTCCCTCGATCCCCCCGCCACGAGCGGCCCGCGCGCCGCACGGACGAAAGAGCACAGCATGAGCAGCACCCCCCTCCACGTGGGCGTCGTCGGCGCGACCGGCCAGGTCGGGAAGGTGATGCGCCGCCTCCTCGAGGAGCGCGACTTCCCGATCGCGTCCATCCGCTTCTTCGCCACCGCCCGCTCGGCGGGCACGACGCTGCCGTTCCGCGGCGAGGACGTCGTGGTCGAGGACGTGGAGACCGCCGATCCGTCGGGGCTCGACATCGCCCTGTTCTCGGCCGGAGCCACGGGATCGCGCGCGCAGGCGCCCCGCTTCGCCGCGGCCGGCGTCACCGTGATCGACAACTCCAGCGCCTGGCGGATGGACCCCGAGGTCCCGCTGGTCGTCAGCGAGGTGAACCCCCACGCCATCGACCAGGCGGTCAAGGGCATCATCGCCAACCCCAACTGCACCACGATGGCCGCGATGCCGATCCTCAAGGTCCTCGACCGCGAGGCGGGGCTCACGCGCCTGATCGTCAGCACCTACCAGGCCGTGTCCGGCAGCGGGCTGGCCGGAGCGAACGAGCTGGCCGGCCAGGTCCGCGCCGCCGTCGCCGACGAGCACCTGCTCGACCTGGTGCACGACGGCTCGGCGGTCGACTTCCCCGCGCCGGACAAGTACGTCGCCCCGATCGCCTTCGACGTCATCCCCTTCGCGGGGAGCCTGGTCGAGGACGGCTCGAACGAGACCGACGAGGAGAAGAAGCTCCGCAACGAGAGCCGCCGCATCCTCGAGCTCCCGGAGCTGCTGGTCTCGGGCACCTGCGTGCGCGTCCCCGTGTTCACCGGCCACTCGCTCTCCGTCAACGCCGAGTTCGCCTCCGCCCTCAGCCCCGAGCGTGCTCGCGAGCTGCTGGCCGACGCGCCCGGCGTCGTGCTGCGCGAGGTGCCGACTCCGCTGGAGGCCGCGGGCAAGGACCCGAGCTTCGTCGGCCGCATCCGCGCCGACGAGGGCGCCCCGGAGGGACGCGGCCTCGCGCTCTTCATCAGCAACGACAACCTCCGCAAGGGCGCGGCCCTGAACGCCGTGCAGATCGCCGAGCTCATCGCGGCCAAGCAGCCCGTGTCCTGACCGGCGTGGACGGGGCCGGCGCCGAGCGCTCCGGCCCCCTCCGGGTGGAAAAGCCGCGAATTTGATGGGGGAGCGGGTCCCCTCCCGGCCGCGGCGTCCGCGGGCGAGCGTAAACTCGACTCTCGTGAACTCCTCGGAACCGGTCGACGTCGCCCTCATCGGTGGGGGCATCATGAGCGCCACGCTCGGCGCCCTCATCACCCAGCTGCAGCCCGACTGGACGATCGCCGCCTACGAGCGCCTCGGCGACGTCGCGCAGGAGTCGTCGAACCCGTGGAACAACGCGGGCACCGGTCACGCGGCCCTCTGCGAGCTGAACTACATGCCCGAGGCGGCCGACGGCTCCGTCGACCCGGCCAAGGCGATCCAGATCAACGAGCAGTTCCAGATCTCGCGCCAGTTCTGGTCGAGCCTGGTGGAGTCCGGCGACATCCGCGAGCCCTCCAGCTTCATCAACCCGGCGCCGCACATGACCTTCGTGCACGGCGAGGCCAACGTCGAGTACCTCCGGAAGCGCTACGAGGCCCTCAAGGACCAGCCGCTGTTCGCCGGCATCGAGTTCACCGAGAGCGTCAAGACCATCCACGAGTGGGCGCCCCTGCTGATGGAGCAGCGTCCCGCCGGCGGCGGCCCCTACGCGGCGACGCGCATGCCGGCCGGCACCGACGTCGACTTCGGCTCGCTGACCCACCAGCTGTTCGACCACGTCGTCGCCCACGGCGGCACGCTCGACACCGGCCGCGAGGTCACCGACATCACCCGGCAGAAGGACGGCACCTGGCGCCTCGACCTCAAGCAGGTCGTCGGAGGCACGCCCCAGTCGGTGACCGCCCGCTTCGTCTTCGTCGGCGCCGGCGGCGGTGCGCTGCACCTCCTGCAGAAGTCGGGCATCCCCGAGATCAAGGGCTTCGGAGGCTTCCCGATCTCGGGGCAGTTCCTCCGCACCGACAACCCCGAGCTGGTCGCCCGGCACAAGGCGAAGGTCTACGGCAAGGCCGCCGTCGGCGCGCCCCCGATGTCGGTGCCGCACCTCGATGCGCGCGTCGTCGACGGCGAATCGTCCCTCCTCTTCGGCCCCTACGCGGGCTTCACGCCCAAGTTCCTGAAGCGGGGCTCGTGGCTCGACCTGCCCCTGTCGATCCGGCCGCACAACATCGGCCCGATGCTCGCGGTCGCCCGCGACAACCTCGACCTGATGAAGTACCTGATCGGCGAGGTGCTCGCCGGCCGTGGCAAGAAGATGAAGGCCCTGCGCGAGTTCCTGCCCACCGCCCGCGACGAGGACTGGTACCTGATCACCGCCGGCCAGCGCGTCCAGGTGATGAAGAAGGACGAGAAGAAGGGCGGCGTGCTGCAGTTCGGAACCGAGGTCATCACCGGAGGGGACGGCACGATCGCCGGCCTGCTCGGCGCCTCGCCCGGAGCCTCGACCGCCGTGCCGATCATGCTCGACATCGTGCAGAAGTGCTTCCCCGACCGGATGAAGGCCTGGGAGCCGCGGATCCGCGCGCTGGTGCCGAGCTACGGCTCGACCCTCAACGACGCGCCCGAGAAGGCCGAGCAGACGGTCACCGCGACCGCCGAGACGCTGGAGCTGTCCGCCTCGGTCTGATCGGCTGCGACGCGCTCGAACGTATGTTCTAATGGCTCCATGAGGTGGAGCGGGCAGTCGATCGGCACGGCCGACGAGGCCGCCCTGCCCGGCCTCGTCAAGCTCACCGACCTGGTGCGGACGGTGCGCACGCCGGAGTTCGAGGGCATCACCTTCTACGAGGTGCTCGCGAAGTCGGCGCTCAACCGCGTGCACACCTCCTCGAAGATGCCGTTCGGCTGGAGCATCAACCCGATGCGCGGCTGTACCCACGCCTGCACCTACTGCTTCGCCCGGCCCACGCACGAGTACCTCGAGTTCGACGGCGGCCGCGACTTCGACTCGCAGATCGTCGTGAAGGTGAACGTCGCCGAGGTCCTCACCCGGGAGCTCGCGAAGCCGAGCTGGGAGCGGCACCCCGTGGCACTCGGCACCAACACCGATCCGTACCAGCGCGCCGAGGGCCGCTACCGGCTGATGCCGGGCATCATCGCCGCGCTCGCCGCCTCGGGCACCCCGATCTCGATCCTCACGAAGGGCTCGCTGCTGCGGCGAGACCTGCCGCTGCTCCGCGAGGCCGCCGAGCACGTCCCGGTCGACCTCGGAGTGTCGATCGCCGTCTACGACGAGGGCCTCCAGCGCTCCGTCGAGCCGGGTGCGCCGACCGCGGCGGCCAGGCTGGCGACGGTCACCGCGGCACGGGAGGCCGGCTTCGACTGCTCGGTGTTCCTGATGCCGATCCTGCCGTTCCTCACCGACACCCGGGCGCACCTCGACGAGTCGCTCCGGGCCTGCCGCGAGGCGGGCGCCAGCACGATCATGTACTCGACCCTCTACCTCAAGCCCGGGGTGAAGGAGTGGTTCCTGCAGTGGCTCGGGCAGGAGCACCCCGAGCTGGTCGACAAGTACCGAGCGCTCTACCCGGGCCGCGACGCCTACGCGCCTCTCGAGTACCGGCGCTGGCTCTCGGCGCGCATCCGCCCGCTGATGCGCGCGCACGGGCTCGAGCGCGGCGAGGAGGACCCGGCCACCGGCTCCGTCAAGTCCTCCGCCCTCGGTTCGCTCGGGACGCTGCGGACCCTCGGCGGCGAGCGGCGCTCCCTCCAGCACGACGGGCTGCTGGTCGGGGAGCTCGGGCCGGAGCGCGCCGCGATCCTGCCGGGCGTCGGGCAGCCGACGCTGTTCTGAGCCGGGGGCGGGCCCGGCCGCGGCTAGGATCGTCCGCATGGTCACCCGCTCCGGTGAGCCCTCGGGCTCCTCCGCCCGGAGCGCCCGCGACGCGGCACCCCGTGCGGTCCGGCTCGGCCTGCTCGACCCGCGCGAGGACCTGCTCGCGGCGACGAGCGCGTGGATCCGCACCCACGCCCCGGACTTCGAGGTCGTCGTGGCCGCTTCCACCTGGCACGACCTGGTGACGAGCGATGTCTTCCCCACCCAGGTGGTCGTGATGGACGTCGAGCTGCGCGAGCCGATCTCGATCCAGGCGCGGATCCGGACCTGCCGGGCGGCCGGAGCCGCGGTCGTGGCGCTCTCCGCGAGCGAGGACGACGAGGTCCGCGAGCGCGCCCTGAAGGCCGGAGCGGTGCGGCACCTGGCGAAGTCGCGCCCGCTCGCCGAGGTGATGGAGCAGACCCGCGCCGCTCTCGAGATGCGCTCTGCCGACGTCTCGTCCGCGCAGTGGCGGCCCCTGCCGTCCGGAGTCGCGGCGCAGCAGCGCCCACGGCTCAGCGCCGGCGAGCTGGAGGCGCTGCGCCTCTACGCGTCCGGATCGAGCACCCCCGAGGTCGCCGCCAAGATGAACGTGCAGTTCGAGACCGCGAAGACCTACCTGCAGCGCGTGCGCCGCAAGTACGTCGCCGTCGGCAGGCCCGCGAGCCGCCGGGCCGATCTGATCCGCCGCGCCGGCGAGGACGGGTTCCTCCCGTGACCGGCCCCTGCTCACCCCGGGGGCCCCGCCTCCGGACCCGCCCCGAGGAGACCTGATGGCCAAGCTGTACTTCCGCTACGGAGCGATGAACAGCGGGAAGAGCACGTCGCTCCTGCAGGCCGCGCACAACTACGAGGAGCGCGGGCACCGGGTGCTGCTGGCCAAGCCGGCCGTCGACACGAAGGGCGAGGAGCTGATCGTGTCGCGGCTCGGCGTGACCCGTCCGGTGGACATCCTGTTCGAACCCGACGGGGACCCGGTGGCCGTCTTCACCGCCGCCCGGGCCCGCGTGCTGGCCGAGTCGAAGCGCGACGTGAGTGCTCTGCTCGTCGACGAGGCGCAGTTCCTGCCGGAGTCGCACGTCGACGATCTGCTCCGGATCGCCATCCTCGAGAACGTGCCCGTCCTGGCGTACGGCATCCGCACGGACTTCCGCACCGCCGCGTTCCCGGGAAGCAGGCGGCTCCTGGAGATCGCCCACAGCCTCGAGGAGCTGAAGACGATCTGCCGGTGCGGGCGCAAAGCGATCTTCAACGGGCGCGTCGTGGACGGCCGCTTCGTGTTCGACGGCGATCAGGTCGCGATCGACGGAACGGCGGTCACCTACGAGTCGCTGTGCGGCGCGTGCTACCTCCAGGAGAGCCGCGGCCGGCTCCGCGGGTGACCGGTCGAGCGTTCCTCACCGGCGCGACACCCCTCCGAAACGAGGAAGTGGGTAGCCTGACGACGTGACAACACCGGAAACGGAATTACGCCTTTCGAAGCAGCAGGAAAGGTCGGGGGAAACGATGACGGCGCAAGGGGCACCGCTGAGGCGTCGGCCGTCGTGGGAGCAGGACTACCGGCGACGGCTGCTCATCACGGACGTCGTCGCGATCGTCCTCTCCGTCTTCGGCACGCAGCTCTTCTGGTTCGACCTGAACCTGAACTCGGACCTGGGGTTCAAGAACCCCGCCGACATCGCGGTCAGCTACACCTGGGTGTCCGTCGCCCTGTCGGTCGGCTGGCTCCTCGCCCTCCAGGTCTTCGACACGCGCGACCGCCGGATCGTCGGCACCGGCTACGTCGAGTACCGCCGCGTCGTCGACGCCTCCATCTGGCTCTTCGGCATCGTCGCGATCATCGCCTACCTGCTCCAGATCCTGCTCGCGCGCGGCTACATCATCACGGCGTTCCCCGCCGGGATCGTGCTGATCTGCGTCGGCCGCCTGGTCTGGCGCTCCTGGCTCACCCGGCAGCGCCGGGCGGGCCGCTTCTCGAGCCAGGTCGTGCTCCTCGGCTCCCGCGCGAGCGTCCTGCACACCGCACGCGAGTTGCGCCGCGGCACCGAGGCCGGCTACAAGCTCGTCGGCGCCGTCTCGACCTCGGTCGGCGGTGCGGACGCGCTGCGGAGCGAGCAGGAGCTCTCGGGCCTCGCGGTCCACGGGTTCACCGGGATCGACGGCGTCCGCGCCGTGATGGACGCCACCGGCGCCGACACGGTGGTCGTCACGAGCTCCGACGAGCTGGCGCCGCAGCGGATCCGCGAGCTGAGCTGGACGCTCGAGCCCGGGCGCGAGCACCTCGTCGTGGCGCCGAGCCTCACCGACATCGGCGGTCCGCGCATCCACACCCGCCCCGTCGCGGGCCTTCCGCTGATCCACGTCGAGACCCCGCGCTTCGACGGCCGCCAGCGGTTCGCCAAGCGCCTCTTCGACATCCTCGCGTCGACCATGCTGATCATCCTCAGCGCGCCGGTGCTCGTCGTCGTCGCCGTGCTGGTCAAGGTCACCAGCCCCGGGCCCGTGCTCTTCCGGCAGGAGCGCATCGGTCTGAACGGCGCGACCTTCGAGATGCTGAAGTTCCGCTCGATGGTCGTCGACGCGGAGGCGCGACTGGCGGCTCTCGCGTCGCAGCAGCGTGCGGAGGGGAACTCGATCCTCTTCAAGATGGCGAAGGACCCGCGCGTCACCCGGGTGGGCGCGATCCTCCGGCGCTTCAGCCTCGACGAGCTGCCCCAGTTCCTGAACGTCTTCCGCGGCGACATGTCCCTGATCGGCCCCCGCCCGCCGCTGGCCCGCGAGGTCGAGCAGTACGAGGAGCACGTGCACCGCCGCTTCCTGATGAAGCCGGGCATCACCGGGCTCTGGCAGGTCAGCGGACGCTCGAACCTCTCGTGGGAGGACACCGTCCGCCTCGACCTGTACTACGTCGAGAACTGGTCGATGACCGGCGACATCGTCATCCTCTTCAAGACCGCGCGCGCCGTCCTCGCCCGCGACGGGGCGTACTGATCGCCGGGGGGAGGGGCGCCGAGCCCCGCACCCTGTCCGTCTCGGTCCTCGAGACCCCGTTCCGCGTGGTCTTCGGACGCGGCGTCGGCGACGAGGACGCGGCGCGGATCGCCGACAGCTGGGCCGCCTGCGCGTCCGAGCCCGACGCGGGAGCACGCGACGTCCTCGCCGAGGTGGGGCACGATCCCTCCGTCCCGGTCGACGGCTCGCCCCGGGTCTCGAGCGCCACGCTCGCGCAGCTCGAGGAGTCCCTGACCTCGACCCTGACCCTCGAGGCGATCGGCGCCCGGCGCGCCGACCTGCTGATGCTCCACGCCTGCGGGATCTCCGACGAGTCCGGCCGCGTGCTGGCCTTCGTCGCCGCCTCCGGGACCGGCAAGACCACCATCGCCCGGACGCTCGGGTCCCGCTTCGGCTACGTCACCGACGAGACGGTCGGCGTGACCCCGGAGGGGCGCGTCCTGCCCTATCCCAAGCCGCTGTCGGTGAAGCCGCTGACCGGATCGGCGCCGAAGGCGCAGCTGGCCCCCGGGTCGCTCGCCCTCCGACCGGTCCCGGAGGCGCCCCTGCGTCTGGCGGGCGTCCTCCTGCTCGAGCGCCGCGACGGCGTCGGGACGCCCTTCCTCGAGCACGTCGACCCGGTCGACGCGATCGAGGATCTGGTGCCGCAGACCTCGTACCTCTCGGCCCGACCGCGGCCGATCGCCGATCTCGTCCGCACCCTCTCGGCGCTGGGCGGCGTCCGGCGACTGGTCTACTCCGAGGCCGCGAGCGTGGTGCACCTGGTCGAGGAGGTCTTCGCGTCCCTCGGCGCCGAGGCCCCGTCCGCCTGGTCCGACGTGGTCTCCGTGCAGCTCGACCCTGTGGGCGAGGCCCTGCCCGGCACCGTCCTGCGCACCCCTGCGGACGACGCGGTGGAGCTCGCCGACGGCCAGCTGCTCGTGTTCTGCGGCGGCACCCTCGTGCGCCTGTCCGGCATCGGCCCGACGATCTGGCGCCACGCCGGCCGGGGCTCCGATCTGCCCGGTCTCGTCGCCGCGGTGCTCGAGGAGGCGGGCCCGCCGCCCGCCGGCGTCGATGCGGAGGCGGTCGTCGAGTCGGCGGTCGTCGAGCTCGAGGGCCTCGGAGTGATCACGAGAGGGACTCCGCCGGAGCCCACCCCCGACAGGTGGCACGGTTGACGCGCCTGGCGCCGAGGGCGCGGAAGCGCTGTGTCAGAATTCGGAAGAACCCGTCGCCGGCGCCCGCCGCGTGATCCGTACCAGCGAAGGAAATCTGACTCTGTGGAACTTCGAGACGTCCTCCGGCTGCTGCGCGACCACTGGATCCCGATCGTCGCGGCGATCCTCCTCGGCACTCTCGTCGCCTTCGGCTGGTCGCTGACGCAGAAGCCGCGGTACGTCGCCGACTCGCAGGGCCTGGTCTCCGTCGCCACCACCGGTGCCGACGACAGCCAGGCGATCTACACGCAGCAGATCGCGCAGTCCGTCGCCAAGTCGAGCCTCGCCACGTACGTCCCGATCGCCACCTCGCGCGACGTGGCGCAGATCGCGATCGACAGCCTCGGCCTCGACGTCTCGCCCGCCACGCTGATCTCGGCGATCACGGTGCAGGCCGACACGGTCGCCCCGGTGATGAAGGTCAGCGCCACCGCCTCCACCCCCGAGGGCGCGCAGAAGCTCGCCGACGCCTGGGTCGCGGCCATCGCCACCAAGGTGCAGCAGGTCAACCAGGAGACGGGCGTCGGCGACACGGTCTCCCTCACCGTTCTGCAGGCCGCGGCGCTCCCGTCCTCGCCGGCGTTCCCGAACCTGCGCCTCGTCCTCGCGGTCGGCGCGCTCGCGGGCCTCGTCCTCGGTCTCGTCTACGCGTTCGTCCGCAACACGCTGGACCGGCGCATCCGCACCGCCGAGATGGTCGAGCGCCTGTTCGACCTCCCCGTGGTCGGCACCCTCCCCGTCGACAAGCGCCTCAGCGAGACCAACCGCATCGTCCCCGAGGCCGACACGACCGACTACATCAAGGCCGACGGCAAGCACGCACTCGCCGAGGCGCTGCGCGAGCTCCGCACGAACCTGCAGTTCATGAACATCGACAGCCCGCCGCGCATCATCGTCGTGACGAGCCCGCTGCCCTCGGACGGCAAGTCGACGGTGACCGCGAACCTCGCGGTGACGCTCGCCGCCTCCGGCCAGCGGACCGTCGTCGTCGATGGCGACCTCCGCAAGCCCACCGTCGCCAAGTCGTTCGGCCTCGTTCCCGGCGTCGGCCTGACCGACCTGCTGATCGGCAAGGCGGAACTGCAGGACGTCCTGCAGCCGTGGGGCCCGTCCGGCAACCTCTGGGTGCTCGGAGCCGGGTCGATCCCGCCGAACCCGTCCGAGCTGCTCGGCTCCAACGGCATGGACATCCTCCTGCACGAGATCGCTCGCGAGGCCATCGTGATCGTCGATGCGCCGCCGCTCCTGCCCGTCACGGACGGCGCCATCCTCACCGCCCGCACCGACGGCGCGCTCGTGGTCATCTCCGCGGGCAGGACGACGACCGACGAGCTGGGCAAGGCGATCCAGAACATCGAGCGGGTCAGCGGCCACACCCTCGGCGTGATCCTCAACCGCGTGCCCGCGCGCGGCCAGGTCGGCCGGGGCTACGGCTACTACTACACGAGCTACTACGGCTCCGAGCGATCGGGTGCCCGCCCGGACACGGCCGTCGAGCCCGAGCCCGCGTCGACCTCGGCCTGAGCGCCCCGCGATGATCTTCCCGGGAGACGACTCCGCCCGCCCCGCCCGCCGGAGCTGGCGACCGGACGAACCGGTCGCCGCCTCCGCCGCCCCCGTCTTCACCGTGCTCTCGGTCTGCACCGGCAACATCTGCCGGTCGCCGATGGCGGAGCAGCTGCTGCGCGCCGCACTCGCCGACGCGACATCACCCGCGGGAGGTCCGCTCTTCGCGTTCACGAGCGCCGGAGTGAGGACGCGCGACGGACTGCCGATGGACCCGGTCTCGGCCCGCTTCTCGGCTCAGCACGGGGGAGACCCGGCCGCGCACACGAGCGCGGTGCTCGGCGACGCGATCGTCGGCGACGCCGACCTCCTGCTCACGATGACGCGCGACCACCTGGTCGACGCCTCCCGGCGCTTCCCGTCGCTCCTCCTCCGCGGCTTCACGCTGCTCGAGTTCGCCCGCGTGCTGCCGTTCGTGCTGCGGGAGGTGCCGCTGCCGACGGTCGAGGACCCCGCCGCGCGGCTCCGCGCCGTCGTGCGGCTCGCCGCCGCCCACCGCGGGCGCGCCCCGCGGGGCGAGGGCGGCGACGACATCGAGGACCCGATCGGCCGCAGCGAGGCCGTGCACGAGCGCGTGGCGGCGCAGATCGCGGCGGCTGTCGCCGACGTCTCCCGCGATCTGAGAGCATTGGCGCGGCGGTAGTCGCGCGTCCGCGGGCGCGCTGACGCCTCGCCGCATCGCATCGCTCCTCCTCACCGTCGCGACCGCGACACGAACCCGCCACGATTCGGAGAACCCCTGTGAAGCTTTCTGTCATCGGCTGCGGCTACCTCGGTGCCGTCCACGCTGCCGCCATGGCCGAGCTCGGCCACGACGTCATCGGCATCGACGTCGACCAGAAGAAGATCGACGCCCTGGCCGCCGGCACCGCGCCGTTCTTCGAGCCCGGCCTCCCGGAGCTGCTGTCCTCCGGCGTCGCCTCCGGGCGCCTGCGCTTCTCGACCGACATGGCCGACGCCGCCGGTGCGGCCGTGCACTTCGTCGCCGTCGGCACCCCGCAGAAGCCGGGCGAGAACGCCGCGGACATGACCTACGTCGACTCGGCGATCGACGGTCTCCTGCCCTACCTCGAGGCGGACTCCCTCGTCGTCGGCAAGTCGACCGTCCCCGTCGGCACCGCCGCCCGCCTGGCCGACCGCATCGCCTCCTCCGGTGCGACCCTCGCCTGGAACCCCGAGTTCCTCCGCGAGGGCTTCGCGGTCAAGGACACGATCAGCCCCGACCGGCTCGTCTACGGCGTGCCCGCGGGCGAGGCCGGAGCAGCGGCGAAGGCGACCCTCGACGAGGTCTACGCGACGGCGCTCGCGGCCGAGACCCCGCTCGTGGTCACCGACTACGCCACCGCCGAGCTGGTGAAGGTCTCGGCCAACGCCTTCCTCGCGACCAAGATCTCGTTCATCAACGCGATCGCCGAGATCGCGGAGGTCACCGGCGCGGACGTCACGCAGCTCGCCGACGCGATCGGCTACGACGTGCGGATCGGCCGCCGCTTCCTGAACGCGGGCATCGGCTTCGGAGGCGGCTGCCTCCCGAAGGACATCCGCGCCTTCTCTGCCCGCGCCGACGAGCTCGGCGTCGGCGAGTCCGTCGCCTTCCTCAAAGAGGTCGACGCGATCAACCTGCGTCGCCGTCAGCGCGTCGTCGACCTCGTCACCGAGGGCCTGGGCGGCTCCGTCGAGGGCCGCCGCATCGCGGTGCTCGGTCTGGCGTTCAAGCCGGAGTCGGACGACATCCGCGACTCGCCGTCGCTCGACGTCGCCGCTCGCCTGCACGACCTCGGTGCGACCGTGGTCGCGACCGACCCCGAGGCGATCGAGAACTCGCGCCGCCGCTACCCCGAGATCACCTACACGACCGACGTCGACGAGGCGCTGGCCGGTGCCGACGCCGTGGTCGTCGTGACGGAGTGGAAGCAGTTCCGCGCCCTCGACCCCGCGGCCACGGCGGCGAAGGTGGCCAACACCTTCCTCGTCGACGGTCGCAACTGCCTCGACCCCGCCGCCTGGCGTGCTGCCGGCTGGGAGTACCGCGGCCTCGGCCGCTGACGCGGCGGAGCCGTCGTCTCAGCGGACGCGGCTCGGCTGATCCGCCACCACGCCGGAGGTGCCGCGGAGGGGGATGTGCGCGAAGGCGTCGTCCCACTCCGCCGCCCTCCGGCGTCGTCGTGCGCGGACGACCATCCGGAGCAGGACGCCGGCGACCGCGCCGAGAAGCGCGCCGGAGGTGTTCATCACGACGTCGTCGACGGTCGCGAAGCGCGCCGAGAGGAAGAGCAGCTGGCCCGCCTCGATCAGCGAGCTCACGACGGCGCCGACGGCCACAGCGACCCACGCCCTCCGGAGCCGCAGGTTGAGGGCCAGGAGCAGCCCCAGGGGCACGAACAGGGCGATGTTGGCGGTCGACTCGATGAACGCGTAGTCGACCATCGGGAGGCCGTGCCGGGCGAACCAGGAGGTCACCCGGCCGAGATCCCCCCGCACTCCCGCATCGACGGGCGTCGGCCAGAAGGCGATGGCTGCGAGCGCGACCACGTAGGGCACGCTGATGGCGAGGGTGAGGCGGGTGAGCGACCGGGTCACGGTGCTCCTCTCGTCGGTCGTCGGGCGGGGGCGGCGACGACGGCGGAAGAACAGTCTCGCTCCCGGCTGCTGGGATCGGGCCGGGAGGCGCGGGGGAGTGGGCTGGAGGCACGCCCGTGCGCAGGACGCTCGGGACGCCGTCAGGGGTGCTCGAGCCGGAGAGCGCGGGGCGGTGATCGCGCCGGCTCCGTCGTCGACCAGGCTCCGGCCCGGGCGAGCATCCGCCTGCGGGCGAGCCCCGCCACAGCAGAATTCCGAGAACGCCCCGGGAACGACGAAGCCCGGCCGGATCATCGATCCTGGCCGGGCTTCTCACCGGTCGGGGTAGCGGGATTCGAACCCACGACCTCCTCGTCCCGAACGAGGCGCGCTACCAAGCTGCGCCACACCCCGGTGTGCTCATCACGGAGAACCGCTCACGAGCCTCGACAATAGTAGCCGATTTCCGGACCGCCGTCGGACACCCCTCGTCAGGCCGCCGGAGTGAGCGTGACGAGGGTCACCTCGGGCCGGCAGGCGAAGCGCACCGGTGCGTAGATCGAGGTGCCGACTCCGGCGGACACGTTGAGGTACGAGCTGCGCAGTCCGTTGTCCCACGTCGTCGAGCCGGCGACCTTGTCGCGCGGGATGTCGCAGTTGGTGACGAGGGCGCCGAAGCCCGGGACGCAGACCTGCCCGCCGTGCGTGTGCCCGGCGAGGATCACCTCGGCGCCGCGGGCGACGAAGTCGTCGAGGATGCGCTGGTAGGGCGCGTGCGCCACGCCGATGCTGACCCCGGCCGGTCCGTCCTCCGCGCCGCGCAGCTCGTCCACGGCTCCGGCGACGAGGTCGATGCGGTCGAGGCCGATGTGCGGGTCGTCGACGCCGAAGAACTCGATGCGCGTCCCCTTCACCGTGATGCTCTCGGCGCGGTTGTTGAGGTCCACCCACCCGAGCCCGTCCGAGAAGAAGCCGGTCAGCCCGTCGGTGTCGAGATCGGCCTCGTGCTGCTTGGGGTTCTTGGAGGGGCCGACGAAGTAGCGGAGCGGGTTCTTGATCCGAGGGCCGAAGTAGTCGTTGGATCCGTTGACGAAGGCGCCGGGGATCCCGGCGAAGGGCTCCAGGGCTCGGCGGATGCCGAGCACGCCGTCGCGGTGGCCGAGGTTGTCGCCGGTGTCGACCACGACGTCGGGCGCCAGGGCGAGGAGCGAGCGGATCCACTCCTGCTTCTTCGTCTGCCACGGGGCCATGTGCAGGTCCGACACGTGCAGGACGCGGATCGGCTCGGAACCGGCGGGCAGCACCGGGAACGACGTGCGCCGGACGGTGAACAACGTCCGCTCGACGCCGATGCCCCAGGCCGCGGCGACGGCTCCGGCCGCGGCGACGGTCGCGAGGGCGGTGGTGAGGGGGCGACGGGTGCGTCCGGTCATGGGTCCTTCTCTCGCACGTCGGCCGCGAGCGCGGCCGCGTTCATTCTGCCGGACGCTCCCTCGGGAGCAGCCGGGGGTGCGGGGCTCAGCCCGCGCGGGGCGGGGCGCCCGGTCCGGCGCTGATCTGCAGGGTGATCTCCGCGCCCCGGGAGACGCGCGACCCGGCGGGCGGGTTCGTCTGCGCGACCTTCCCTGCCGGGCGGTCGGAGGGGACCGGAGAAGTGTCGACGCGGACCGTGAAGCCGACGGAGCGCAGGCGTGAGGCCGCCGCAGAGGGGCTCTGGCCGGTGACCTGGGGCACGGCCTCCTGCGGAGCGTCGACGAGCGAGCGGACCGGAGCCGGGAACGCCGTCCCGCCGTACTTGGCGTCGGCGACGCGCATGATGCGCGGCCAGATCTGGTGGCGCACCTGACCGGCGTTCACCCGGTTGAGACTGAATCCGCGCATGGAGGTGAAGCCGGTCACGTTGCCGACCCAGGTGGCGGTGGCGACCTCGGTGCTCGCGCCGACCATCCACGTGTGCAGCGCGTCGTCCGTGGTGCCGGTCTTGCCGATGTGCGGCACCCCGGTGCGGGGGTTGGAGGGGGCGCCGGTGCCGCCCGTCACCACCTGCTGCAGGGCGTAGCCGGCGGTCGCGGCCACCTCCTCGGACATCCCCTGGCTGCACTCGGAGGCGGGCGGCGCGACGTCGGCGCCCGTGCGGTCGACGATGCGGTCGATCGCGATGGGCGTGCAGACGGTGCCCTTGTTCGCGAAGCCGGCGAAGGCCGTGGCCATCGTGAGCGGAGCGATCTCGTTGGTGCCGAGGATGGTCGGCGCGAGCTTCTGCAGCTCGGTCCCGTCGGCACGGTGCACGCCCATCGCCAGCGCCGTGTTGCGGATGCCGCAGAGGTCCAGCTGCTGGGCCATGGCGGCGAACGAGGTGTTGATCGAGCCGGTCGTGGCCTGCAGGGCCGTGGTCACTCCTCCGTTGCCGCCCTCGTCGTTCCCGGGGTTCCAGGACTCGCCGTAGTAGACGCCGTCGGGCTCGCAGCTGTCACGGAAGGTCGTGTAGGCGCGGCGGGTGCCGTCGACGCTCTCGCCGAGCGAGTGCCCCTCCTGCAGCCACTCCGCGAGGGTGAACACCTTGTAGGTCGAGCCGACCTGGAATCCCGAGGAGCCGCCGTACCCGAAGTCGGTGTTGTAGTTGACGCTCGTGTAGTTGGGGCCCGTCAGGTCCGGATCGTTGGAGTAGTCCTTGTTCTGGGTCATCGCGAGGATGCGGCCGGTGCCGACCTCGACCGAGACGCTCGCGCTGCCGATGTTCACGTTCGCCATCGACTTGGGCACCCAGTCGTCGGTGGCCGAGACGGCGGCCTGCTGCAGGTCGGAGTCGAGGGTCGTGTAGATCCGGTAGCCGCCGCGCTTGAAGGTGGCGTCGCGCTCGTCCTGGCTCGCACCGAACGCGTCGTCGTTCTTGATGACCCAGGTGACGTAGTCGCAGAAGAAGGCCGCGACTCCGGCCGTCTGGCAGCCGGTGCTCGGCTCGGTGATGTTCGGCGTCACGGGCTCGGCGACGGCCGCCTGCGCCTGCTCGGACGTCACCTTCGACTCGAGGTCCATGCGGGTGACGATGTAGTCGCGCCGGTCCCGGGTCTGCGGGTAGCCCTCCGCGGCGGGGTTCGCCGGGTCGCCGGGCCGGTCGAAGCGGAACTTCTCGGGGTTGTTCACGATCGCGACGAGCGCGGCGGACTGCGCGAGCGAGAGGTCCTTCGCGCTCACTCCGAAGTAGTAGCGGGCAGCCGCCTCGACGCCGTAGACGGTGCCGCCGAACAGGGCGATGTTGAGGTAGCCCAGCAGGATGTCGTTCTTCGGATACTCCTTCTCGAGCCCGATGGCGAGCCGCATCTCCGCGACCTTGCGCTCCGGAGTGGTCTCCGTGGCCTCGCGGTAGGCCGCGTCGCGCTCGATCGGATCGCTGAGCGCCTCCGCCTTCTGCACGAGCACGTTCTTGACGTACTGCTGCGTGATGGAGGAGCCGCCCTGGACGTCCCCGCCCGTGGCCGTCGTCGCGGCCGCGCGGACGGTGCCGAGCAGATCGATGCCGCCGTGCTCGTAGAAGCGGGGGTCCTCGGAGGCGACCACGGCGTCCTTCACGAACGGCGAGATCTCGTCCCAGCCCACCTCGACGCGGTTCTGGGCGTAGAAGGAGGCGAGCAGCACGTCGCCGCCGGAGGAGTCCTTCGCGTACACGTCGCTCTTCTCGGCGAGCGTGCCGATCTCGAGGTACTCGGGGAGGTTGTCGAACATCTCCACCGTGTTGCCGGCGGCCATGCCGCTCAGCGCGATCGCCGGCGTCACCGAGGCGGCCACCAGGACTCCCGCGACGACGCTCATGGCGACGATGCCGATCAGACCGCCGACGGCGCCCCCGATGGTCTTCACGACTCTGGTCCCGCCCTGCCCCGACATAGAATCAGCGTAGTCGCCGCGCTCGGACGAGCCGCGGCGCTCATCCCGCCGACGCGCGGCGCTCAGCAGTCGTCCCGCACCGGCCGCACCCGAGGAGAGCCATGTCCGTCCCGCGCTGGGAGTACATCACCACCCCGCTGATGATCCACAACACCACGGCGATCCTGAACACCTGGGGATCCGAGGGCTGGGAGCTGGTCCAGATCGTGACCGGTCCCGAGGGCGGCCTCGTCGCGTACCTCAAGCGCCCCGTCGCCGAGGCCGGCGCGTGATCGCCGAGCGCCTCGCGGAGCTCGGCGTCGAGCTGCCCGCGGTCGCGGTCCCCGCCGGCGCCTACGTCCCCGCCGTCGTGCACGGCGGCCTCGTCTACACGGCGGGGCAGATCCCCTTCGTCGACGGCGCTCTGCCGCTGGTCGGCAAGGTCGGCGACGAGGTGTCGCCCGAGCAGGCGAAGGACCTGGCCCGCACCTGCGCCCTCAACGCGCTCGCGGCCGTCGCCGACGCGATCGGATCGCTCGACCGGGTGACGCGGATCGTGAAGCTCACCGGCTTCGTCGCGTCCGCCTCCGGCTTCACCGGGCAGCCCGGCGTGATCAACGGCGCCTCGGAGCTGCTCGGCGACGTGTTCGGCGAGCCCGGCCGTCACGCGCGCTCGGCCGTCGGGGTGGCGGAGCTGCCCCTCGGCGCTCCCGTCGAGGTCGAGCTGATCGTCGCCTTCGACTGACGCACCGCCCCCTCCGGCCCACGCGGTGGGAGGGGGCGTGCGGTGCCCGGTCAGTCCGCGGCGATCGCGGAGGAGATCACCGCCATCACCTGCGTGTCCGCGAGCGTCGTCGTGTCGCCCACGGCGCGTCCCTCCGCAACGTCGCGCAGCAGCCGGCGCATGATCTTCCCCGAGCGGGTCTTGGGCAGCTCCTGCACCACGAAGATCCGCTTCGGGCGGGCGATCGCGCCGATGTGCTCGGCGACGTGCGCCTTCAGGGTGGCCTCGAGCTCGTCGTGTCCGTGGGCCAGCGCCTCGGCCTGGCTCGCCTTCGCGATCACGAACGCGACCACGGCCTGGCCGGTGGTCTCGTCCGCGGCTCCCACGACGGCCGCCTCGGCGACGACCGGGTGGGAGACGAGGGCCGACTCGATCTCGGCGGTCGAGAGGCGGTGGCCGGAGACGTTCATCACGTCGTCCACGCGCCCCAGGAGCCAGAGGTCGCCGTCCTGGTCGCGACGCGCTCCGTCACCCGCGAAGTAGCGGTCGCCGAACTTCGACCAGTAGGTCTCGACGTAGCGCTCCGGGTCGCCCCAGATGCCGCGCAGCATCGCCGGCCAGGGCTCGGTGATCACGAGCAGTCCGCCCTCGTCGGCGCCGACCGGCGTCCCGGAGTCGTCGACCACGTCGATCGAGATGCCCGGCAGAGCGACCTGCGCGGACCCGGGCTTGAGCGTCGTGACGCCGGGCAGAGGGGACACCATCATCGCGCCGGTCTCGGTCTGCCACCACGTGTCGACGATGGGGGTGCGGCCGCCGCCGATGACGTCGCGGTACCAGACCCACGCCTCCGGGTTGATCGGCTCGCCGACCGATCCGAGCAGGCGCAGGCTCGAGAGGTCGAAGCGCTGCGGGATCTGCCGGCCGAGCTTCATGAAGGAGCGGATCGCCGTGGGCGCCGCGTAGAGGATCGTCACGCCGTGCTTCTCGACGATCTCCCACCAGCGGCCGGGATGCGGGCTGTCCGGAGTGCCCTCGTACATAACCTGGGTGGCGCCGTTGGCGAGCGGGCCGTAGACGACGTAGCTGTGCCCGGTGATCCAGCCCACGTCCGCGGTCGACCAGTAGACGTCCGACTCGGGGTGCAGGTCGAAGACCGCGCGGTGCGTGAAGGCGACCTGGGTGAGGTACCCGCCGCTGGTGTGCAGGATGCCCTTGGGCTTACCCGTGGTGCCACTGGTGTAGAGGATGAAGAGGGGCTGCTCGGCGGGGAACGGCTTGGCGACGTGGTCGGCGTCGACCGCCACGATCTCCTCGTGCCACCAGAGGTCGCGCCCCTCGTGCCAGGCGACCTCGTTGCCTCCGCGGCGCACGACCAGGACGTGCTGGACGCTGGACTCGCCGCCGAGGGCGAGCGCGGCGTCGACCGCCGGCTTCAGGGGCGAGACGGCGCCCTTGCGCCAGCCGCCGTCGGCGGTGATGACGAGTGTCGCCTCCGCGTCGTCGATGCGCGCGCGCAGGCTCTCGGCGCTGAAGCCGCCGAAGACGACGGAGTGGACCGCCCCCAGCCGGGCGACGGCCAGCATCGCGATGACCGCCTCCGGGATCATGGGCAGGTAGATCGCGACGCGGTCGCCGGCGCGGACGCCGAGGCTCGTGAGCAGGTTCGCGGCGCGCTTCACCTCGGCGGTGAGCTCGGCGTAGGTGATCGAGCGGGAGTCGCCGGGCTCGCCCTCCCAGTGCAGGGCGACGCGGTCGCCGTGGCCGGCCAGGACGTGGCGGTCGAGGCAGTTGTAGGCCACGTTCAGCTCACCGTCGTCGAACCACTTCGCGAACGGGGGCTCGCTCCAGTCGAGGGTGCGCGTGAACGGTCGGTGCCAGTGCAGGAGCTCTCGGCTCCGGTCGGCCCAGAAGGCGAGGCGGTCGGCCGCGGCCTCGTCGTAGAGCGCGGCGGTCGCGACCGCTCCGGCGGCGAGATCGGCCGGCGGCGGGAACCGGCGGGTCTCGTGGAGGAGGTTGTCGATGGCGTTCCGGTCGGCGGCCGGGGCGTCGGGGGGAGTGGACATCTGCGATTCGCTCCTTCGCGAGTGAGACGTTCGCCGGCCCGCGCGGTCGGCGTCGCACCACCGTAGCGCCCGTCTCCGGCGGGGATCGCTGCGCGCCGCAAGCTGGGTGCGGGGCGGGTGTCGGATAAGAGTCCGCAGAGAACAGGATCCGGGCTTGGCGAATCGCGATCCGTCCCCTACAGTTGCATACGGCCGAATGAACTTCGGCCCAGCGGCGCAAGTGATTCCCCCCAATCCAGCGCCGCCGAGGCGGCACCTGTTCCCCCCAATGGGTGCCGCCCCCTTCTTCCCGCCGGATCCGGCGGAGGGACGCCCCCGCTCGAGCCCTGCTCGCGGGGGCGTTTCCGCGTTGCCGGGACGTCTCCTCGTCGACCGGGCTTCTCTGCGCCGTGGGGCCCCTCCTCGGAGCGGCTCCCTGCCGAGAGCCCCGGGCCGCCCCTGCGCGCGCGTCCGGCCCGGGTCGCTCCTCCACAGGCGCCGACGCGGGCGTCTCTCCTCCGATCGGGCAGGGAGCGCCCCGGCGCGCGGAACGGGCTCCTAGCGTGCCGGGATGACCCGCGACTTCGTCCCCCTCGTCCCCGCCGAGCACCGCCGCGACCCGCTGCCGGTGCGGCCCGCCGCCGCCGGTCTCGGGCTGCTCGCGCCGCACGCCGCGGATCCCGCGGTGACCGACCTCTTCGTGAACGGCGGCGCGGGCCTCTGGATCGACCGGGGCGGTGGTGCGGAGCGGGTTCCGGAGTGGACGCTCGACGCCGCCGGAGCACGGCGGCTGGCCGTCGCGCTGGTCGCGGCCGGTGGACGGCACGTCGACGAGGCGAGCCCGTGCGTGGACGTCAGGCTCCGCCACGGGGTCCGCGTGCATGTCGTGCTGCCGCCGGTGGCTACCGGTGGAGCGCTCGTGTCGGTGCGGGTGCCGCGGTCGGACTCCTGGACGCTCGGGGAGCTGCAGGCGGCCGGGATGCTGGACGACGACGGAGTGCGGCTTCTGCGCCGGGCGGTCCGCGAGCGGTGGAACCTGTTGATCACGGGAGCCGGTGGATCAGGCAAGACCACCCTGCTCGGCGCCCTGCTCGGGTGCGCGGCGCCGACCGAGCGGATCGTCGCCATCGAGGACGTCGGCGAGCTCCGGCCGGCGCACCCGCACGTCGTCTCGCTCGAGGCGCGGCAGCCCAACCTCGAGGGCGCCGGTGCCGTGGGCCTGGACCGGCTCGTGCGGGAGGCGCTGCGGATGCGTCCGGACCGCCTGGTCCTCGGCGAGTGCCGCGGCGTCGAGCTGCGCGAGCTGCTGTCCGCGCTGAACACCGGGCACGACGGCGGTGCGGGGACCCTCCACGCGAACTCCCTCGAGGACGTGCCCGCGCGTCTCGAGGCGCTCGGGGTCCTCGCGGGGCTCGGGCCCGAGGCGATCGCCCGCCAGACGGTCAGCGCGATCGACCTGGTGCTCCACCTCGAGCGCCGCGACGGTCGGCGGCGGCTGGCGGCGTCCGGGACGTTCGCGCTCGACGCGGACGGCCGCCTGAGGGTCGAGGACGGGTCGCTCCCGAGCGCCTCGAGGTCGAGCGCGTGACGGGCCGCGACGGGCTGGACGAGGTCGCGGCCGTCGTGCGCCGACTGGCCGTCCTCCTCGCGGCGGGAGTGGCTCCCGCGTCGGCCCTCGGGCATCTCGCGGGGGCGGAGGGGGCGGACAGCGGGGACGCGCGGCGGCGGCGACTGCTCCGGGCGGTGTCGGAGGAGGCCGGCCGCGGGGGCGACGTGACGGAGGCGCTGCTGCGCGGGACGCCGGTTTCGCGGCGGAGCGGCTCGGAGCGGAAGCGGCCGCGACGGCGAGCGCCGGACACCGGTGAGGCGACCGCGTGGGCGGCGCTGGCCGCCGCGTGGCGGGTGGCCGCCGACTCCGGCGCGCCGGTCGCCGCCGCTCTCGGCGAGCTGGCGGAGTCCCTGCGCGAGCTGGCGCGCGCCCGCCGGGACATCGAGGTGGCTCTGGCCGGTCCCTCCGCCACCGGGAGGGTCGTGAGCGCGCTGCCGCTGGCGGCGCTGGGTCTGGGGGCACTGCTGGGCTTCGACGTGGTCGGCGTGCTCCTCGGGACGGTGCCCGGTGCGGTCTGCCTGGTCGGGGGAGCCGGGTTGATGGCGGCCGCGCACGCGTGGACGCGGCGCCTCGTCCGAAGCGCGGCCCCGGCCGATCCGGCGCCCGGGCTCGCGCTCGACCTCCTCTCGGTGGCGCTGGCCGGTGGCGGCTCGATCGAGTCGTCGCGCGCCCGGGTCGTGGCGGCGCTCGCCGAGTGCGGGCTCGACTCGGGCGAGCGCGTGCTCTCCGACGCGGACCCGGTGCTCGCCCTCTCCGCGGCGGCGGGCGTGCCGGCCGGACGCCTGCTCCGGAGCGAGGCGGCTCTGGTCCGGGCACGGGCGTCCTCCGGGGCGCGGGAGCGAGCCGCTCGGCTCGGCGTGACCCTGATGCTGCCGCTCGGGATCTGCGTGCTGCCGGCGTTCCTGCTGCTCGGAGTGGCTCCGATGGTCGTCTCGGTGCTGCTCTCGACGTTCTCGGTGGCGGCGTGACGCGGTCGACCGCTCCTCCACAGGGGCGGGATCGGGAGGCGTCTCCACGGATCGGCCGGAGGGTCGATCGGTGGGATCGGGAGTCGGCGATCCTCGGAGGAGGGGCATGGAGCGGGGCGGAACGGAGCAGGACACATGAGCAGTGACACGGCGATCAGCGGCGGGGGAGTCTCCCGGAGTCGAGGACTCGGTAGGAGCAGGGATGCGGGAAGTCGTGTGCCCGGAACGAGCCGGGGCTCGAGGAGCGGCGGAGGTGCGGCGTCCGGCGGAGGAACGGGCATCGACGTCTCCGCGGGGCGCGTCGAGTGGCGCCGACCCGGGTGGGGAGGTCTCGGCGCTCTGGGCGACGAGGAGGGGTCGGCGACGGCGGAGTACGCGATCGCGACGATGGCCGCGGTCGGCTTCGCCGGGCTGCTGGTGGTCATCCTCAAGGGCGACGAGGTGCGGAGCATCCTGACCGACCTGGTGACCCGCGCGCTCACCGCGGCGGGATGAGAGGCCTTCCGCTGCTGCGCGGGCGGCTCGTCCAGGAGGAGGGCTCGGCCACTGCCGAGCTCGCGCTCGTGCTCCCGGCGGTGGTCGCGGTGCTGGCGCTGTGCCTGGGGTCGGTAGCGGCCTCGGCGCAGTACGTCCGGCTCGTCGACGCGGCCGCCGACGCGGCCCGGTCCGCGGCCCGGGGCGACGACCCCCGCGCGCCGCTCGCCCGGGTGACGGGGGCGTCGCTCACGGCGGGGGAGCAGGACGGACTGGTCTGCGTCGACGTCGCGGCCCGGCTGCGCCCGCTCCCGGCGGTCTCGCTCCCGGTCTCGGTCCGGTCCTGCGCGCTGGGCGGGGGCGGATGATCCGCCGGCTCCCCGGGGCTGTCCGCGACCGGGAGGAGGGATCGGCCGCGGTCGTGGCGATCGGAGTCGTCGCGGGCACGATCCTGGCGACGGCCGCCGTCCTCGCCGGCTGCGCAGGAGTCGTCGGGCACCAGCGAGCGGTCGCCGCCGCGGACGCCTCGTCCCTGGCAGCGGCCGACGTCGCCTCCGGCCTGCTGGCCGGGGATCCGTGCGGACGTGCCGCCGCCGTAGCCCGCGCGAACGGCGCCGAGCTCGTCCTCTGCGACGTCGACGGCGGCGTCGCGAGAACGGAGGCGGCCGTCACCGCGGGTCCGCTCTCCCTCACGGCGCGGTCGAGGGCCGGCCCGCCGCCCTGAGGGCGGGGGCAGCAGCGGGCGTCGTCCGGACCGAGGTCCGGACGACGCCGCGGGAGCGCGTCAGTCGGAGGAGAGTCGCTGGTACCGGTACGCGGCGGCGGTCGGCAGGGCGCCCGCGCCCTCGTCGTGCTCGAGGCCGCCGGCGAGGAGGTAGATGTAGCGGGAGCCCGCCCTCGCCCCGGGGATCTCGAGGCGTGCGGCGGGGGCCTGATCGTCGCCGTATCCCCGGCGGAGGGTCTTGCCCTCCAGCGGTCCGTCGAGGAGCTTGGCCGTGTAGGCGGAGGTCGTGGTGGTGTGCGTCGTTGCCATGCCTCATCATGCGCCGATCGGCGCCGCGCGTCACCCCCGTCGACGGCAGGCCGGGCAGGCGGCTCCGGGGCCGTGTCCAGCGTCCTCCCGAGGTCCCCGTGTCCTCGGGAGGGGGCAGCACGTCCGGGGTCAGTGTGTATGGTGTGCCTGTCGGGCGCCCCCGCCGATGGGGACGCGTCGCCGTTCCCCGCACCACGTCGCCGCGCACCGTCTCCCCGCAGCAGGGGACGTCGGACCACTGGTCGTCCGACCCGACAGCACCAATCGAGGAGAACTGTGTCCGGCACGAAGAAGCTGGTGATCGTCGAGTCGCCGGCGAAAGCCAAGACCATCGCCCAGTACCTGGGCGACGGCTACGAGGTGCTCGCCTCCGTCGGGCACATCCGCGACCTCATCGAGCCGAAGAACCTCCCCCCGGAGCTGAAGAAGGGCCCGCTGGGCAAGTTCTCCGTCGACGTCGACAACGGCTTCGAGCCCTACTACGTCGTGTCCGACCAGAAGAAGAAGACGGTCGCCGACCTCAAGCGCGCGCTGAAGAACGCCGACGAGCTCTACCTCGCCACTGATGAGGACCGCGAGGGCGAGGCCATCGCGTGGCACCTCCTCGAGGAGCTCAAGCCCAAGGTCCCCGTGCACCGCATGGTCTTCCACGAGATCACGAAGGACGCGATCCAGAAGGCGCGCGACAACACCCGGGACATCGACACCTCCCTGGTCGACGCCCAGGAGACCCGCCGCATCCTCGACCGCCTCTACGGCTACGAGATCTCGCCCGTGCTGTGGCGCAAGGTCGGCCCCGGGCTCTCGGCCGGCCGGGTGCAGTCGGCCGCGACCCGCCTGGTGGTCGACCGCGAGCGGGAGCGCCTGGCGTTCGTGTCGGCGAGCTACTGGGACCTCGCCACCGTGCTGGCGCCCGAGTCGGACGCCGCGGCGGGCTTCGACGCCCGCCTGGCTCGGCTCGACGGCAAGCGGATCGGAAGCGGCCGCGACTTCGACGACCGCGGTCAGCTGAAGGGCGACGTCACCGTCCTCGACGAGTCCACCGCCGGTGCCCTCGCCGAGGCCCTGCGTGACCCCGCCACCACGGTCCGGGTCTCGAACCTCGAGTCCAAGCCGTACTCGCGCCGCCCCGCCGCCCCGTTCACCACGTCCACGCTCCAGCAGGAGGCGGCGCGCAAGCTCCGCTTCTCGGCGCGCCAGACGATGAGCGTCGCGCAGTCGCTCTACGAGAACGGCTTCATCACGTACATGAGGACCGACTCGCCCGGGCTCTCGCAGCAGGCGCTGAACGCCGCACGCACCCAGGCCGCGTCCCTCTACGGAGCCGAGACCGTCCCGGACAAGCCCCGGCTGTACTCCGGCAAGAACAAGAACGCGCAGGAGGCGCACGAGGCCATCCGGCCCGCGGGCGAGACCTTCCGCACCCCGGATCAGCTCTCGGGCACCCTCCGCGGCAACGACCTCCGCCTCTACGAGCTCATCTGGAAGCGCACCGTCGCCTCGCAGATGGCCGACGCCAAGGGCTCGACCGCCACCGTGACGCTGCTCGCCGAGCCGGCCGGCGACGTCGCGAAGACCGCCGAGTTCACCGCCTCCGGAACCGTCATCACCTTCCGCGGATTCCTCCTCGCCTACGAGGAGGGGCGCGACGAGGAGCGTCACGGCGCCCGCGACGAGAAGGACGCCAAGCTGCCGGTGCTCGAGGTCGGCCAGAGCCTGGTCGTCGCCGAGGTCGAGGCCAAGGGCCACGAGACCTCGCCGCCCCCGCGCTACACGGAGGCGAGCCTGGTCAAGGCGCTCGAGGAGCTCGGCATCGGCCGGCCCTCCACCTACGCGTCGATCATCTCCACCATCGTCGACCGCGGCTACGTCACTCCGCGCGGCACCGCCCTCGTGCCCAACTGGATCGCCTTCTCGGTGGTCCGGCTGCTCGAGGACTTCTTCTCCGACCTGGTGGAGTACGACTTCACCGCCGAGATGGAGGGCGACCTCGACCGCATCGCCGGCGGCGAGGAGGACCGCGTCGCCTGGCTCAACCGCTTCTACTTCGGCGGAGGCACGCACCCCGGGCTCCGACACGTCGTGGACAACCTCGGCGAGATCGATGCGAAGAGCATCAACTCCGTCCGGATCACCGACGACATCACCCTGCGCATCGGCAAGTACGGCCCCTACCTCGAGGTGGCCCAGGAGGAGGGGCAGGAGACGCCGCGTCGCGTCAACCTGCCGCTCGAGCTGGCTCCCGACGAGCTCACGCCCGCCAAGGCGCAGGAGCTCGTCGACGCCCCGGTGCAGACCGACCGCGTGCTGGGAAGCAACCCCGACTCGGGCAAGACCGTCGTCGTCAAGGACGGGCGCTTCGGCCCCTACGTGACCGAGGTCGATCCGGAGCCGGAGACCACGGCGGATCCCGCCACCGGGGAGGTCGTCGAGCCCGCGCCCGCGAAGCGCGGCGCGAAGAAGCCCGCTGTCGTGAAGCCGCGCACCTCCTCCCTCTTCAAGTCGATGGACGTCGCGTCGATCGACCTGGCGACGGCGCTGCGCCTGCTCGACCTGCCGCGCACGGTCGGCGACGACCCCGAGAGCGGCGAGCCGATCACGGCTCAGAACGGCCGGTACGGCCCGTACATCAAGAAGGGCACCGACAGCCGGTCGCTCACCAGCGAGGACCAGATCTTCGAGGTCGACCTGCCGACGGCGCTCGAGATCTTCGCCCAGCCGAAGTACGGGGCGCGACGCGCGTCGAGCGCGCTGAAGGAGTTCGAGGCGGACCCCGTCAGCGGCAAGCCGATCCGGATCCGCGACGGACGCTTCGGCGCCTACGTGACCGACGGCGAGACCAACGTCACGATCTCCAAGGGCCTCACGATCGAGGAGATCGACTTCGAGCAGGCGGTCCAGATGCTCGCCGACAAGCGCGCGAAGGGCCCGGCCAAGAAGGCTCCGGCCAAGCGCGCGCCTGCCAGGAAGCCCGCGGCCAAGACCACGGCGGCCAAGACCACGGCGGCCAAGACGACGGCGGCCAAGACGACCGCGGCCAAGACGACCGCGGCGAAGACGACGGCGGCCGCCAAGAAGACGACCGCAGCGAAGAAGCCCGCCGCGCCCCGCGCCACCGCCGCGAGTCGCGCGGCCGCGGCGGCCGCCGCCGAGACGTCGGACGCGACGGAGTCGTGACCGGGCTGTTCGTCACCCTCGAGGGCGGGGACGGCGCGGGCAAGACCACGCAGGCCCGGCTGCTCGAGGAGTGGCTGGGCGCGCGGGGCGAGACCGTCGTCCGCACCCGCGAGCCCGGAGGCACTGAGGTGGGCCTGCAGATCCGCGAGATCGTTCTGCACCACCGCGGCGAGATCGACCCGCGGGCCGAGGCCCTGCTCTACGCGGCGGACCGCGCCCAGCACATCGGGACGCTCGTGCGACCGGCGCTCGAGCGCGGCGAGGTCGTCGTGCAGGACCGCTACATCGACTCCTCCGTCGCCTACCAGGGAGCCGGGCGGGTCCTCGACGCCGTCGAGGTCCGGCGGCTCTCGGAGTGGGCCACCCACGACCTGAGGCCAGACCTCACCGTCCTGCTCGACCTCGACCCCGCCGTCGCGCGGGGCCGGCTCGACGCGGCCCGCACCCGCTTCGACCGGCTGGAGGCCGAGAAGGCGGAGTTCCACGGGCGCGTGCGCGAGGCGTTCCTGGCGATCGCCGAGACGGACGCCGAGCGCTTCCTCGTCGTGGACGCCGGTCTCCCCGTCGAGGAGATCGCGGCCGCGGTGCGGGAGCGGGTCGCCGCGCTCCTCGACGGCGCGTCGGCTGTCGGTGCTCGCGGTTAGCCTGGTGGCATGACCGTCTGGAGCCAGCTCGTCGGGCAGGAGCACGCCATCGGCGCCCTGCAGGACGCCTCGACGCCCCGGGACGACCGTGGCCGGGAGTCGTCGTCGATGACGCACTCCTGGCTCATCACCGGCCCTCCCGGGTCCGGCCGCTCGAACCTCGCCTACGCGTTCGCCTCCGCACTGCTCTGCCGCCACGGCGGCTGCGGGGAGTGCCCCGACTGCCGCCAGGTCGCCGCCCGCTCCCATCCCGACCTCGCCGTGCTGACCACCGAGCGCGTGATCATCTCGATCGACGAGGTGCGGCGGCTGGTCAGCAGCTCGCAGTACTCGCCCTCGGTGTCGCGCTACCGCGTCATGGTTATCGAGGACGCCGACCGGATGAGCGAGCGCACGTCCAACGTGCTGCTGAAGGCGCTCGAAGAGCCGCCGGAGCGCACGGTCTGGATCCTGTGCGCCCCGAGCGAGGCCGATCTGCTCCCCACCATCCGCTCCCGCGTCCGCTCCGTGCGGCTCCGCGTGCCGAGCGTCGAGGACGTCGCCGGTCTCCTCGAGCGCCGCGACGGGGTCGACCCCGAGACCGCCGAGCGCGCCGCCCGCCAGGCTCAGAGCCACATCGGGATGGCGCACCGCCTGGCGACCGACGCGAACGCGCGCGAGCGGCGCGAGGAGACGCTCCGCATCGCCCTGCGCCTCCGCGGCGTCTCGGACGCGGTGCTCGGCGCTGCGCGGATGATCGAGGTCGCGACCGAGGACGCCAAGGCGATCACGCTCGAGCGCGACGAGGCCGAGCGGCAGCAGGCGCTGCGCTCGCTCGGCGTCGAGCCCGGGGGCACCGTGCCCGCGCAGCTCCGCTCGCAGCTGCGGGCGCTCGAGGAGGATCAGAAGCGACGCGCGACGCGGAGCCTCCGCGACGGCCTCGACCGGATCCTCGTCGACCTGCTCTCCCTTTACCGCGACGTGGTGCGCCTCCAGCTCGGAGCGCCCGGCGGCGTCATCAACGAGGAGGTCCGGACCGAGATGACCGCGCTCGCCGACGCGACTCCGCCCGACCGCACGCTCGCCGTCCTCGACGCGATCGCGACAGCCCGGCAGCGGATCGACGCGAACGTCTCCCCGGTCCTCGCTCTCGAGGCGCTGCTCGTCGTCGCGGCGCGCCGCCCGGTGGCCGCGTGAGGCGGGGGCGCCGGTCGGCCGTCGTCGTCGCGCTCGTCGCGGCCGCGTCCCTCCTGACCGGCTGCTTCGCGCCCGGCCCGAGCGTCGACCGGACCTCCACCCCCTATCCGCAGACCGTCGACGACTCCCTGGAGCGCTACTACTCGCAGGTGCTGGTCTGGGACGACTGCGGCGACGGCGCTCTCTGCACCGACGCGACCGTCCCGCTCGACTGGGACGACCCCTCGGGGGAGATCGCGTCGATCGCTCTGGTGCGCCGACCCGCGACGAAGGGCCCGGCGATCGGCTCCCTGCTCGTGAATCCGGGCGGACCGGGAGCGTCGGGCGTCGACTTCGTCCGCGACAGCGCCGACTACGCGGTCGACTCCGCGCTCGCCGCCCGGTACGACGTCGTCGGCTTCGATCCGCGCGGGGTGGGCGCCTCCACCGCGGTCTCCTGCCTCGACGCCGCGGGGCTCGACTCCTACCTCTACGACATCACGCCGGGGGAGCGGGGCAGCGACGAGTGGATCCAGGCGCAGCGCACGACCGCTGCCGCGTTCGCCGCCGCTTGCGAGGAGCGTAGCGGGCCGCTGCTGCCCGAGGTCGGCACCCCGAGCGCCGCCCGTGATCTCGACGTGCTGCGCGCGGCGCTCGGCGACGAGACGCTGCACTACCTCGGCTACTCCTACGGCACGTTCCTCGGAGCGACCTACGCCGGGCTGTTCCCGGACCGGGTCGGCCGCCTCGTCCTCGACGGCGCGATCGACCCGGCGGCCACCTCGTTCGACGTGGTGCGCGAGCAGGCGAAGGGGTTCGAGAGCGCACTGCGCGCCTACCTCTCCGACTGCCTCCGCTCGGACGACTGCCCGTTCACCGGCACCGTCGACGCGGGGATGGCCCAGCTGAAGCGCATGCTCGAGGACGTGGACGCCTCGCCGATCCGGGCCGCCGACGGCCGTGAGCTCGGCGCGAGCACGCTGTTCACCGCGATCGTCTACCCGCTCTACGACGCCACGGCGTGGGGAGCGCTGAGCGAGATGCTGGCCGGCGTCCGCCGGGGCGACCCCGCGGTCGCGTTCCAGTACGCGGACGCCTACAACGGGCGCGACGCGGACGGCCGGTACGCGGACAACACCACCGAGGCGTTCCTCGCGATCAACTGCGTCGACTACCCCTACGACGCCGTCACCGCCTCGATGCGCGCCGACGAGGCCGCTCTCGAGCAGGCCGCGCCGACCATCGGCCGTTACATGGCCTACGGCGACATCCTCTGCAGCGAGTGGCCGGCGGCGTTCGAGGGCTCCCGCGAGCCGATCACCGCGGAGGGCTCGGCGCCCATCCTGGTCGTGGGCACCACGAACGATCCCGCGACGCCCTACGTGTGGGCGCAGGCGCTCGCGGGCGAGCTCTCCGCCGGACACCTGGTCACCTACGACGGCGAGGGCCACACGGCCTACAACAAGTCGACGTCCTGCGTGAACGACGCGGTCGACGCGTACCTGCTCGAGGGGACGGTCCCGGAGGTGGACCCGAAGTGCTGACCGAGCAGGAGCGGTCCCGCGAGCAGCAGCCCGGGCTTCGCGAGCGCAAGCGCCTGGCCACGCGGCGGGCGATCGAGATCGCCGTCCTCCGCCTCGCTAGCGAGCGCGGGCCGGAGCGCGTGACCATCGACGACGTCTCGCGCGCCGCCGACGTCTCCACGCGCACCTTCTTCAACTACTTCGCCTCGAAGGAGGACGCGCTGGTCGGCGGGCTCCCGGTCATCGCCGACGAGACGGCGGCGGCGTTCGTCGCGGGCCGGGGCGCCGTGCTCGAGGACCTGCAGCGGGTCTTCGTCGCCGCGATGGAGGAGCCGCTCGAGGAGGACCGGGAGCTGCACGTCCTCCGCCGCGCGCTCTTCCGCGAGCACCCGCATCTGGTCGGTCTGAAGATCGCGGGCATGCGCGAGTTAGAGCTCGCGGTCGAGGGGCTCGTCGCCGAGCGTCTCGGCCAGGAGGACGACGACGCGGAGCGGGTGCGCAGCCGGGCGCGGATGCTGACGCTCCTCGGGCTCGCCGCCGTCCGCCACGCCTGGGCGGCCTGGGTCGATCACGACGGCCGGGAGGCCCTGCCCGGACGCATCGCCCGCTCCTTCGAGGAGCTCCGCGGCGCGCTCGCCTGAGCCGAGCGCGGCGGTCGCCGCCGCCGTCGCGGAGCCTCTGCTCGACCGCGCCGTCCTGATTCACGCCCGGGGGCGCGAGCAGGCTATGCTGTGTAATCGTGTCCGGGGCTCAGGCCCCGCGTGCACGCCGCCTTAGCTCAGTCGGCAGAGCGTCTCACTCGTAATGAGAAGGTCGTGGGTTCGATTCCCACAGGCGGCTCCCTCTCCCGTCATCCGCGACGTCCCGGCCGGATCCGCGAGTTCCCGGCCTCATCCGCGGCGTCCAGGTCGCGTCGAACTCGCGTCGCTACCCTGTTGCGGATGACCGACACGCCTCCTCCCCGCCGACGCCGCACTCTCGTGGTCGCCGCGGTGCTCGTGGCCGCCGTGGTCGGTGGCGGCGCCTTCGGCGTGGGGACGGCCCTCGGCAGCGCCGCGGAGCCCGGGGCGCTGCCCGTCGTCTCGACCCCGACCGCCACCGCGACTCCCGCACCGACGCCGACGGCCACGGCGCGGCCCACCGCCGAAGCGGCGGCCGAGGCGCTCCGCACCTGCTCGGTGGCGGGGCTCGCCGCCGACCCGCGCCTGGGCTCGATGCAGGCGCGTGTGGTCGACGCCGCGACGGGCGAGGTCCTGTTCGACCGCGGGGGCGGGACCGCGTCCCGCACCGCCTCCGCCCTCAAGATCCTCACGGCCGCGTCGGCGCTCGCGGTCCTCGGCCCGGACACGCGCATCGCCACCACCGTGGTCCGCGGGAGCGAGCCCGGAAGCGTCGTCCTCGTCGGCGGGGGAGACCTCACCCTGACCCGGCTCCCGACCGGCCGGGAGTCGACCTACGCCGGAGCGGCCCACCTCGACGACCTCGCGGCGCAGGTCGAGAGCGCCTGGGAGGCGGACCCGTCCACCGCCGGGACGCCGATCACGTCGCTGGTGCTCGACTCCTCCCTCTACTCGGGCGAGACCTGGCAGCCGAGCTGGAACCGCAAGGAGCAGGTCGACGGCTACATGCCCGAGATCACGGCGCTCCAGGTGGACGGCGATCGCGAGGACCCCACGGCCTCGACCTCCGAGCGCGGCACGGATCCGGTCGGCCGGGCCGGAGAGGCGTTCGCCGACGAGCTGGACGGCTCGCCCGTGGTCTCCACCGGGACCGCTCCCGCGGGCGCCGCGGTTCTCGGCACAGTGGAGTCGGCTCCGGTCGGCACGCTCGTGCAGCAGATGCTGCTCGTCTCCGACAATGCGATCGCCGAGATGCTCGCGCGGCTCGTCGCGATCCGCACCGGCGCGGGCAGCGACTTCGCTGCCGAGCAGGCCGGTGTGCTGCAGGGGCTCGCCGGTTACGGCGTCGACACGTCCGGGATCGCGATCGTCGACGGCTCCGGCCTGAGCGACGACAACGCGGTCGCGCCGGCGTACTTCACCGAGCTGCTCCGGAAGGTGCAGGCCCGCGAGGGGCAGCTGGGGATCCTCCTGGACGGCCTGCCGGTGTCGGGCCGGACGGGCTCGCTCTCCTACTCCGACCGCTTCGCCGGCGACAACGCCGCGGCCGACGGCGCGGTGCGCGCGAAGACGGGCTGGATCGACACCGGCTACACACTGGCCGGCGTGGTCACCGCGGCGGACGGCACCGAGCTGACCTTCGCGGTCTACGCTCTCGGCGACGTCTCCGACTCGGCGAAGACCGCGATCGACACCCTCGTGACGGGCGTCTACCGCTGCGGATCCTCGCTCTCCGATTCCTGACGCGGGCGGGTCGACCTCCCGCGCCTCCTCCTCCTCCACCTCCTCCCGGAAGGCCCACGATGACCACCGCACTCCTGATCGTCGACGTGCAGAACGACTTCACCGAGGGCGGCGCGCTCGCCGTCACAGGCGGCGCGGCCGTCGCCCGGGGAATCACCGCGCATCTGGCGGCGCACGCCGACCGCTACTCCGCGGTGCTGGCCTCCCGCGACTGGCACAAGGGCGACTCCGACAACGGCGGCCACTTCGCGGTGGAGCCGGACTTCGTCGACAGCTGGCCCGTCCACTGCGTCGCCGGCACGGACGGCGCGCGGTTCCACCCGGCCCTGGACATCGCTCTGATCGACGTGCAGATCCTCAAGGGGCAGGGCCGCCCCTCCTACTCGGCCTTCGAGGGCATGACGGAGGCGGGCGAGGAGCTCGGCGCCGTGCTCGCGGAGCGGGGCGTCACCGCGCTCGACGTCGTGGGACTCGCGACCGACCACTGCGTGCGCGCCTCGGCGCTCGACGCGCGACGGGCGGGGCTCGAGGTCCGCGTGCTCCAGGACCTGGTCGCAGGCGTCTCCGAGGAGGCGAGTGCCGCGGCGCTGCGCGAGCTGACGGAGGTGGGAGTCCGCGTCGAGCGGTCCGTCTGAGCGCTCGTCCCTTCACAGGGCTCAGGGAGGCGCAGGTCCTCGCGGCTCCCGGCGACCCCGCCCCCGGAGCGATCGCCCGTCCTACACTGGGAGGACGAGAAGCTCCTCCCGGCGCGGTCTGCGCGCTCCGATCCGAAGAAGTGGTTCCCTCCTGTGACTGATTCCGTCGCGTCCCGCGCCGCCGAGACCGCTCTGCTCGCCCGCATCCCCACGCAGCTGCTGATCGGCGGTGAGTGGGTGGACGCCTCCGGCGGCGGCTCGATCGACGTCGAGGACCCGGCCACCGGAGCGGTCCTGGTCTCGATCGCCGACGCGACTCCGGAGGACGGGGTCCGGGCGCTCGACGCCGCCGTCGCCGCCGGTCCGTCGTGGGCCGCGACGGCGCCGCGGAAGCGGGGCGAGATCCTCCGGCGGGCGTTCGACCTCCTGCAGGAGCGCACCGAGGAGTTCGCGCTCCTGATGGCGCTCGAGATGGGCAAGCCGGTCGCGGAGGCGAGGGGCGAGGTCGTGTACGGCGGCGAATTCCTCCGCTGGTTCAGCGAGGAGGCGGTGCGCATCAGCGGACGCTACGGAGTCTCGCCCGAGGGCAGCGGCCGGATGATCGTCTCGCAGCACCCGGTGGGCCCCTGCTACCTCATCACGCCCTGGAACTTCCCGCTCGCGATGGCGACGCGGAAGATCGCTCCGGCGCTGGCGGCGGGCTGCACCGTCGTCGTGAAGCCGGCCGAGCTCACTCCGCTCACCACGCTCGCCTTCGCGGCGCTGCTCGCCGAGGCGGGGCTCCCCGACGGCGTGCTCAACGTGGTCACCACGTCCTCGGCGGGAGCCGTGTCGGCTCCGATCCTGTCGGATCCCCGCCTGCGGAAGGTGTCCTTCACTGGCTCCACTCCCGTCGGGCGCACGCTGCTGCAGCAGGCGTCCGAGAACGTGCTGCGGACCTCGATGGAGCTGGGCGGCAACGCGCCCTTCGTCGTGTTCGAGGACGCCGACCTCGACCGGGCGGTCGAGGGCGCGATGCTCGCGAAGTTCCGCAACATCGGCCAGGCCTGCACGGCCGCCAACCGCTTCTTCGTGCACGAGTCGATCGCCGAGGAGTTCGCCGCGCGGATCGTGGAGCGCGTGCGCGCTCTGCGCGTCGGCCGCGGCACCGAGGACGGGGTGACCATCGGCCCGCTGATCGACGAGCGCGCGGTCGAGAAGGCGTCCGCGCTGGTGGAGGACGCCGTCTCCCGCGGCGCGCGCCTGCTCACCGGCGGCGATCGGATCGAGGGGGCCGGCCACTTCTACCGGCCGACCGTGCTCGCGGGGGTCGACCGGGAGAGCGAGATCCTGCGCACGGAGATCTTCGGCCCGGTGCTCGCGATCGTGCCGTTCACCGACGAGGACGACGCCGTCGAGCTCGCCAACGACACCGAGTACGGACTGGTGTCCTACGTCTTCACGCGCGACCTCGCCCGCGGTCAGCGGATGATCGAGCGGCTCGCCACCGGGATGATGGGCCTCAACGTCGGCGTGGTGTCGAACGCGGCGGCACCCTTCGGCGGGGTGAAGCAGTCGGGCCTCGGCCGCGAGGGCGGACTCGAGGGGATCCACGAGTACCTCAGCACCAAGTACACGCTCACCCCCGACCCCTTCGCCTGATCCGGTGGAGCGGATCGAGGTCACCGCGCTCGACGACCCGAGGCTGCGCGACTACGCGCACGCCACGGACGTCGCGCTGAAGAACGCCCGCGGCCCGCACGGCCTGTACATCGCGGAGTCGGCGCTCGTGCTCGAGCGTGCGCTCGCCGCCGGGCACCGGCCGCGCTCGGTGCTCGCCCTCGGCGGATCGGCAGGCGAGGCCGAGCGCCTGGTCGGCTGCTTCGACGTCCCCGTCTTCACGGGCCCGGGTGAGCTCCTGGCCGAGCTCACCGGGTACACCCTGCACCGCGGCCTGATCGCGGCGATGGACCGGCCCGTGCTGCCCGACCCGTCCGACCTGCTCGCGGGAGCGCGCCGCGTCGTCGTGCTCGAGGACGTGGTCGACCCGACGAACGTCGGCGCGATCTTCCGCTCCGTCGGGGCCATCGGAGCCGATGCGGTGCTGGTGACGCCGCGCTGCTCCGATCCGTACTACCGCCGCGCCATCCGCGTGAGCATGGGAACGGTCCTCCAGGTGCCCTGGACACGCGTCGGCGACTGGCCGTCGACGCAGCGGCTCCTGCACGGAGCGGGCTTCACGATCGCGGCGATGGCTCTGACCCCGGAGGCGGTGCCCCTGCGGGACTTCGCCGCCCGCGCTCCGGAGCGCGTCGCCCTCGTGCTCGGCACCGAGGGGCAGGGTCTCACCGCCGACGCGCTCGCCGCCGCCGATGTCGCCGTCCAGATCCCGATGCGGCACGGGATCGACTCGCTCAACGTCGCTGCGGCGTCGGCGGTCGCGATGTGGGCGCTCGCCGAGCCCTCCTGAGAGGCGCGCCTGTGCCCCGTTGGGGGTGCCACTGGGGCGTGAGAGCGCGCCCAGCGCTCGCCGGAAGCATCGACTGCGCTACCGTGGCCGCACTCCTGCCCGCAGCCGTCACGAACGAGGTCGTCCATGCTCCTGCGCACGACGCTCCGCCCGCCCGTCGCGCTGCTCGTCGGAGTCGCGCTCGCACTGAGCCTCACCGCCTGCTCCGGTCCCGCCGCGGAGGTGCCGGACGGGTCCGTGCGCGACTCGGGCTCCGTCGCGACCGCCGCCCCGGCGCCCACCGGCACAGCCGATCCCGAGAGCGGCGCGCGCATGACCCGCCTGATCAGCGACTGCCTCGCCCGCTACGGCCTGAGCGACCGGCCGCCGCTCGCGAGCCCGCTCGCGGAGGAGGAGGTCCGCCTGGCGGCGCAGCGCGCCCGTGACGCCTACGACGCCACCCTGACCGACTGCTCGGCGCAGGCGCTCGCGTCCGGAGAGCCGAGCAGTGATCCGACGGGGGAGCCCGGCAGCGAGCCGACCGACGAGCCCGACGCCGACTCCACCCCCGCTCCGGCGGGCTGACCGTGCGACTCGAGGGGACGTCCGCGCTGATCGCGGGGGGAGCATCCGGACTGGGAGCCGCGACGGCGACGGCGCTCGACGCCGCAGGAGCGCACGTGGTCGTGCTCGACCTGCCGCACGCGGTGGAGGCCGCGCGTCTGCCCGCCTCCGTGCAGCTGATCGCCGGGGACGTCCTCGATCCGGACGCCGTCTCGCGCGCCGTGGAGGCGGCGGGGGAGCTGCGCGTCGCCGTGAGCTGTGCGGGCGTGGCCACACCCGGGCGGCTGCTCGGACGCGACGGGCCGCTGCCGCTCGAGCAGTTCGAGCAGGTGCTGCGGATCAACACGACCGGGACGCTCAACGTGCTGCGCCTCGCCGCGGCGTCGATCGCCGAGCGGGAGCCGATCGACGGGGAGCGGGGAGTCCTGGTCACGACCGCCTCCGTCGCCGCCTTCGAGGGGCAGATCGGACAGGCGGCCTACGCCGCGTCGAAGGGAGCCGTGGCGGCGATGACCCTGCCGCTCGCGCGCGAGCTCGCGGCCCGGCTCGTGCGCGTGGTGTCGATCGCACCGGGCACGTTCGACACGCCCCTGCTCGCCGGGCTGCCGGACAGGGCCCGCGAGGCGCTCGGCTCGGCGACGCCGCATCCGGCTCGCCTCGGACGCCCCGAGGAGTTCGCGGCCCTGGTGCGGCACATCGTCGAGAACCCCATGATCAACGGCGAGACCATCCGGCTCGACGGGGCTCTGCGGCTGCCGCCGCGCTGAGGGACGAGCAGGCGCAGGCTGCCGGTCGAGACGTGCGGGCGTCTCGACACGCCGCTGCGCGGCTGGTCGACCGGCATGAGGCGGCGGCGGTCGCGAGACGCCGCTGCGGCGTCCGTCAGACGAGCAGCTGGTGCTTGGCGAGGTCCCGGTAGAGCGGCGTCGACTCGACGAGCTCGGAGTGGGTGCCGACTCCCACGACCTCGCCCTTCTGCAGCACGACGATGCGGTCGGAATCGACCACCGT
The DNA here is from genome assembly GCF_002932015.1 of Rathayibacter sp. AY1H3. NCBI lineage: Bacteria > Bacillati > Actinomycetota > Actinomycetes > Micrococcales > Microbacteriaceae > Rathayibacter > Rathayibacter sp. AY1H3. The sequence goes on along the minus strand of NZ_PSUU01000003.1, from coordinate 80,184 downwards.
CGACAGGCGGTGCGCGATCACCAGCAGGGTCCGGTTCTCGGCGACCGCGTCGATCGCCAGGCGCAGGCGCTGCTCGTTGAGTCCGTCGAGGCTCGACGTGGACTCGTCCAGTAGCAGGATCGGCGGGGCCGCCAGGAGCGCGCGGCCGATCGCGAGGCGCTGACGCTCACCGCCCGAGAGCATCACTCCGCTCTCGCCCACCGGCGCGTGCAGGCCGAGCGGGTTGCGCTCGAGCACGTCGGTCAGGTTCACCGCCTCGAGCACCCGGAGGCAGTCGGCGTCGTCGGCGTCGGGGCGGCCGAGGACGAGGTTCTCGCGGATGGTGCCGGCCAGGACGGGGGCGTCCTGCTCGACGTAGCCGATCTGCGCGCGGAGCGCGTCGCGGTCGATGGCCGTGATGTCGACACCGCCGAGTCGGACGACGCCGGCCTCCGGGTCGTAGAACCGCTCGATGAGGGCGAGGATCGTGCTCTTGCCCGCTCCCGACGGTCCGACCAGGGCGGTGCGCTTGCCGCGCGGCACGGTGAAGGAGACGCCGCGCAGGACGGTGCGGTCGCGCTCGTCCGCTACGGCCGCCGCGTCGGGCACGGCGCCCTCCTCGTAGGAGAACACCACGTCCTCGAAGGAGATGGCCTCCTCCGCCACGCCGGCGCCGAGGCCGCCCGCGGAGGCGTCGCCGTCGCCCTCGATCGGCAGATCGATGATCTCCTGGATGCGGCCGAGGGCGCCCAGCGCCGAGTTCACCGAGGTGATGGCGCCGATGAAGTTGCCGAGCGGCATCACCATCATGAAGAGGAAGAGGATGAACGAGACCAGCTGGGCGATGTCGATCGCGCCGGACGCGACGCGGAAACCGCCGACGCCGAGGACGGCGAGGAAGGCGACCTGCATGGCGATCCCCGCCACCGGCACCACGAGGGCCGAGACGTGCGCGACGCGGATCCCGAGGCGGTACGCCTCCGTCGCGTGCTGGTCGACGACCGCGATCTCGCGATCGGTGGCTCCGGCGGCACGGATCGTCCGGACGGCGCTGATGGCGCGCTCGACGGCCGCGGCCAGATCGCCGACCTTCTCCTGCGCCTTGCGGCTGGCGGTGCGGATGCCGCGGCCGAGGGTCAGCGCGAGCCCGAGGGCCACCGCCACCACCGCCACGATGATCAGCAGCAGCACCCAGTCGATGACGGCCATCGCGATGATCGCGCCGACGAAGACGAGGGAGCCCGCGATCGAGTCGACGAGCCCCTGGGTCAGCACCGCGCGCAGGAGCGTGGAGTCGGAGCCGACGCGCGAGACGAGGTCGCCGGTGCGGCGCGCGTCGAACTCCCGGATGGGGAGGCGCAGCAGCCGTGCGACGAGGCGGCGGCGGCTCGAGAGCACGATCCCCTCGCCGGTGCGCTGGAGCAGGTAGTGCGCGAAGCCCGAGATGAGCCCGGAGGCCACGACCAGGCCGACGAGGGCCCACACCAGCGGGCCGAGATCGAGACCGGACTGGACCCGGGTGATGACCTGGCCGACGAGCAGGGGCTGGCCGAGGCTCGCCGCCGCTCCGAACAGGCTGAGGACCACGACGACCGAGAGGATGCCGCGGTGCTCGAGCAGGTAGGGCACGAGCTGCGAGAAGGAGGCGCGGGGTCCGTCGTCGCGGGAGGGTCGTCGTCCGCCGCGCCGGGAGGTGGTGGTGCTCATCGCCGTCCATTCTGCCCCGTCGTCGCTGCGAGCAGGCCGCCAGAGGGCGGGCCCGGTGCTCAGGGAGGGAGCGGAGACGCGGACGGCCCGCCGGGGGATCCCGTCGGGCCGTCCTCTGCAGGGAGTCCTACGAGACGTTGTCGTGGTACGACGCGTTCTTCGTCTCCTTGGAGAGCAGGAGCGCGATCAGCGTCAGCACGGCCGCGGCGCTGAGGTAGAGGCCGACCAGCACGGTGCTGCCGCCCGCCGCCCTCCACAGCGCGACCGCGATGATCGGCGCGAGGGCCGCTCCGAGGATCGATGCGAGGTTGTACGCCATCGCCGAGCCGGTGTAGCGGACGTTGGTCGGGAACAGCTCGGGGAGGACGGCGCCCATCGGGCCGAAGGTCAGGCCCATCAGCGTGAAGCCGAGGATCAGGACGGCCATGACGCCCGCGAAGCCGGCGCTGAACAGGGGCACGAAGAGCAGGCCGAACACGAGGATCGCCGCGGTCACCACGAGCAGCGTCCGCCGGCGGCCGAAGCGCTCCGCGAGCGGGCCGGAGACGAGCGTGAAGATCCCGAAGAACACCACGCCGACGATCAGCATGACGAGGAAGTCGTTGCGCGTGTAGCCGAGGCCCGGAACCGCGCCGTCGACGGGTGAGGTGCCGTAGGTCAGCGTGAACGTGGTCATCAGGTAGAAGAGCACGTAGGTCGCCAGCATGATGAAGGTGCCCAGGATGAGCGGGCGCCAGCTGGTGACGAAGACGCGGGCGAGGGGCAGCTTGGCGACCTCGCCCTTCTCGACGACCTTCTGGAACGCGGGCGTCTCGACGAGCTTGAACCGCACGTAGAGCCCGATGATCACGAGCACGGCGCTCGCCAGGAACGGCACGCGCCAGCCCCAGGCCGCGAACGTCTCGTCGCTCATCGTGCTCGCGAGCACCAGGAACAGGACGTTGGCGACGATGAAGCCGATCGGTGCGCCCAGCTGCGGGAAGGTGCCGTAGATGGCGCGCTTGCCGGCCGGTGCGTTCTCGGTCGCGAGCAGCGCGGCTCCGGACCACTCGCCGCCGAGGCCGAGGCCCTGGCAGAAGCGCATCACCACGAGCAGGAACGGAGCGAGGAACTCCCAGCCGGGCGTGAGCGCGGTGGGCAGGCAGCCGATCAGGAAGGTCGCGACGCCCATGGTGAGCAGTGAGGCGACGAGGGTGCCCTTGCGGCCGACGCGGTCGCCGAAGTGGCCGAAGATGATCGACCCGATCGGGCGCGCGATGAACGCGACGCCGAAGACGGCGAAGGAGGCGAGGAGGGCCGTGGCCGGGTCCTCGTTGACGAAGAAGAGCGACGGGAAAACCAGGACGGCGGCGGTCGCGTAGGCGTAGAAGTCGTAGAACTCGATCGAGGTGCCGATGAGGCTGGCGAGGATGACGCGGCCGCGGGAGTTCTGCGGGGCGGCTGCTGGCGCGTCGGAGACGGCGGGAGAGGACATGAGGGAGGGGCTCCGTGTGGACGGCGACTCCCCCTGAGCCGGCGGGGCGGGGCGTCGATCGGGCGTCGCGGACCGCTGGGGCGAGGGGGAGGAGAGAGGGGTCGCTCGTGACGACCCGACCACTTTACTCCGTGTTCTCCCAGGTTCGTGTGCGGGCGGCCCCAGGACGGGGGCCGCCCGCAGTGGTTCAGCTGCGCAGCGAGCGGAGGAGCAGAGCGGTCGAGACCGCCGCCTCGGCCGCCTCGCGCCCCTTGTCCTCCTTCGAGCCGGGAAGGCCCGCGCGATCGATGCCCTGCTGCTCGGTGTCGAGGGTGAGCACGCCGAAGCCGACCGGCTTGCCCGTCAGGATCGAGACGGTGGTGAGCCCGGAGGTGGCGGCGTCCGAGACGTACTCGAAGTGCGGGGTGCCGCCGCGGATGATCACGCCGAGGGCGACGACCGCGTCGGCCCCCGCCTCCAGGGCCGCCTTCGAGGCGACGGGCAGCTCGAACGAGCCGGGCACGCGCACGAGCGACCAGGACGCTCCGGCCTCGTCGAGGGCTCGGCCCGCTCCGGCGATCAGACCGTCGCTGATCTGCTCGTGCCAGGTCCCCGCGATGACGACGACGCGCAGTCCCGCGCCGTCGAGAGGGGAGGTGGTGGGGGCGCCGCTACCGGCCATTGCTACTCCTTCGTGGTGGCGCCGGCGATCCCGGCGTCGAGGGCGAGGCCGGAGATCCCGGCGTCGAGGGGGTCGTGGTCGAGGACGCTGTCGAGGGTGTGGCCCATGCGGTCGCGCTTGGTCTCGAGGTAGCCCTCGTTGAAGGCGCCGACCCCGACGACGAGCGGCACGCGCTCGGCGACGACGATGCCGCGGTCGGTGAGCTGGCGGACCTTCTCGGGGTTGTTGGTGAGCAGGCGCACCTCGGTGAGGCCGAGGTCCTCGAGGATCCCGACCGCCGCTCCGTAGTCCCGCGCGTCGGCGGGGAGCCCGAGGGCGAGGTTCGCGTCGAGGGTGTCGAGGCCGTCCTCCTGCAGGCGGTAGGCGCGCAGCTTGTTGATCAGGCCGATGCCCCGGCCCTCGTGACCGCGGAGGTAGACGACGACGCCGCCGTCCCGCTGGATCGTGTCGAGGGCGGCGTCGAGCTGGGGCCCGCACTCGCACTTCAGCGAGCCGAACGCCTCGCCGGTCAGGCACTCGGAGTGCACGCGCACCAGGACGGGCCGCCCCGCGGCGACCTCTCCCGCGAGGATCGCGACGTGATCCGCTCCGGTCTGCCGGTCGCGGTAGGCGCGGATCCGGAACGGGCCGTGGGTGGTCGGCACCGTGGTCTCGACCTCGAAGCTCACCCGCGCGCTCTCCGGGACCGCGACCGTGACGGGCACCTCCGCGTCGCAGTGGAACTCCTGCAGGTACGCGATGAGGGCCGCGACCGTGGTCACCGGCACGCCCTCGCGCTCGCCGAGAGCGATCAGCCCGGGCAGCCGCATCATCTCGCCGTCCTCGGCGACGATCTCGGAGATCGCGCCCACGGGGTACAGGCCGGCGAGCTTCATCAGGTCGACCGCCGCCTCCGTGTGCCCGTCGCGCTCGCGCACGCCGCCGTCGACGGCGCGCAGCGGCAGGATGTGGCCGGGGCGGTTCAGGCGGGACGGGGTCGCCTCGGGGTCGGCCAGCACGCGGAGGGTGTGCGCGCGGTCGGAGGCGCTGATGCCGGTGGAGAGCCGGTCGGCCGCGTCGACGGACAGCGTGTAGGCGGTGCCGCGCGGGTCCTCGTTCTCGACCACCATCAGCGGCAGGGCGAGGCGGTCGGCGATCTCGTTGGTCATCGGCGCGCAGATGAACCCGGAGGAGTGGCGGACCATCCAGGCGATCGTCTCCTGGCTGGCGAGCTGGGCCGAGACGATGACATCGCCCTCGTTCTCGCGGCCCTCGTCGTCCGCGACGATGATCGGGCGCCCGGCGCGCAGCGCCTCGACGGCCTCGGGGATGGTGGCGAGGCTCATGAGCGGGCCTCCGCGATCGAGCGCAGCGCGAGCATCCGCTCGACGTGGCGGGCCAGGACGTCGGTCTCGATGTTGACCTGATCGCCGATCGCGCGCGCGCCCAGCGTGGTGACGGCGAGCGTCTCGGGGATCAGCGAGACCTCGAACCACTGCTCCGGCTCGGCGGCGGGGCTGATCGCCGAGACGGTCAGCGAGACGCCGTCCACCGCGATCGAGCCCTTGTCGACGACGAGCGGAGCGATGCCGGTCGGCAGCGAGAACCGCAGCACCCGCCACGCCTCGCCCGGTGCGATGGCGAGCAGCGTCGCCGTGCCGTCGATGTGGCCCTGGACGATGTGGCCGCCGAGCCGGTCGCCGACCAGCGCGGCGCGCTCGAGGTTCACGGGGTCGCCGACGCCCACGCCGTCGAGGGTCGACATCCGCAGGGTCTGCGCCATGACGTCGGCGGTGAAGCCCTGGTCGGTGTGCTCGACCACGGTGAGGCAGACGCCCGAGACCGCGATCGAGTCGCCGTGCCGCACGCCCTCGACGGCGAGGGGCCCGCGGATGCTGAGGCGGATCGCGTCGGCGCCCGCCTCGACGGCGGTCACGACGCCCTTCTCCTCGATGATTCCGGTGAACATCAGTGGGTCTCCATCTGCAGGGCGTGGGGGAGGCGGGCCGGGGTGCCGGCACCGCCCGCGGGGAGGACGTCGGGGCGCGCGGTCACGAGGAGGTCGTCGCCGAGGATCTCGACCGAGCGGAGGGAGAGGCGCCGGGCCCCGCCGATGCTCTCCACGCCGAGGTCGCCGAGCGCGAGGCGGGGGCCGCCGAGGAGCGCGGGCGCGAGGAACACGAGGTACTCGTCGACCAGTCCGGCGGCGACGAGCGCGGAGGCGAGGGTCGGTCCGGCCTCGACGTAGACGCTGCGGATCTCGGCGGAGTAGAGGTGCGCGAGGACCGCGGCGAGGTCGCGGGTGCGCTCGACCACGACGGCGCGGGGGTGCTCGTGCAGGCGGGCGCCCGGCGGCACGGGGCGCGTGCCGACGACGACGGGCACCGGCTGGTGGGCGAGGAGCTCGCCTCCGTCGCCGCGGGCGGTGAGCGCGGGATCGTCGGCGAGGACGGTCCCGGTGCCGACGAGGATCGCGTCGTGCGCGGCACGCTGCTCGTGCACGCGCTGCCGGGCCGCCGCTCCGGTGATCCAGCGGCTGCTGCCGTCCGCCGCCGCGGTGCGGCCGTCGAGGGTCGAGGCCCACTTGAGCGTGACGAAGGGGCGGTGCAGGCGGGTCGCGGTGAGCCACGGGTGGAGGAACTGCTCTCCCTCCTCGGCGAGCACGCCCTCGATCACCTCGACGCCGGCCTCGCGGAGGGTGCGACCGCCGCCGGCCGAGCGCTCGCCCGGGTCCGGCGCGGCGTAGACGACGCGGGAGACGCCCGCCTCGATCAGGGCGAGGCTGCAGGGACCCGTGCGCCCGGTGTGGTCGCACGGCTCGAGCGAGACGACGGCCGTCGCGCCCTCGGCGGCGCCCGCCGCGACGTGCGACAGGGCGTCGACCTCGGCGTGCGCGGTGCCGGCTCCGTGGTGCCAGCCCTCGCCGAGGACGGTGCCGTCGGGCGCGAGGATCACGCAGCCCACGCGCGGGTTGGGTCCGCGAGCGGGCCCGCGCTCGGCGAGCGCCAGCGCCCGGCGCATCTCGTGCTCGTAGTCGATCGTCATTCCCGGTTCTTCCGTTCGTCGCCGAACTCCGGGGTCTCGATCGAGGGTGCGCGGGCACCGTCGCTCAGCATCGCGCGGTGACGCGCGACGCTCGTGCTGCCTCTCCTCCGGACTTTCACCGTCGGTCCTGGAGTTCCACCAGGTCAACCGCCGCCCCTCTCGAGGGGCTGCGGCTCGCGGACTGTGACCGCCGGTTCGGAATTCCCACCGACCCCGGAGCACGTGCTGTCCGGTCAGCCTACCCACCCGCCGCCCGGAGGGAGCCTCCGCGCGTCACACTCCCGGCGCACGGTCGGCTCCGTGCGTCCCGGAGCCCGTCGGCGCTGCGGTCGCCCGTCGTCTCCGCACGGAGGACGGCCGCGCTGCGTCCCCTCCGTCGATCACTCTTCGTTTGCCGTAGATGTCGGTTGCATCCCAAATTGGATAGTCCGATCGTTCGACTCCGGTTGGCGTATACCGGCCGGGCTGGTCAGACACGGAATGTCCTCCACCGGCGACGGAGATTTTCGCCGCTCAATGGCGCGACGAGAATCTCCGTCGATCGAGGCTCCGAGGTCAGCTCTCCCGCTCCTCCGCGCGCATGCGCCTCCTAGCGCGTCGAGCTACCTCCACGGTAAAAGCAGTGAGGACCAGTCCCGTTCCAGGCCCGACGAAGGGCGTGAGAACGGCGCGTGCATCGGTGAACCAGAACAGAAGCAATAGAACCGCTGTACCGCCGAACAGCAGAAGCGCCAATCCTCCAAGGATGGGATTGCGCAATTCTCGGCGCATCGCCCGACTGAGATCGTGATCAGAGGCCATTGAATCTCCTTCGCTGTTCTTCGCGCGCTCTAACAGCGCTGGATGACCGGGTGCAGAGAGCCACCTATAGTGAGGTAGCGTGCGCCGAGGCACTGGCCAGAGTTGTTCGCTTGAACTGCGGCGACGTGGAATACGGCGCCGTAAGCGCCGCACACCGCTCCGAGGGGGGCGAATGCGGCCGTCATTGATCCGCACAGTAATCCTGCCGCTGCTGCGGTAGATTGCGACGCGGTTTTCGTCTCGGTTCTGTTGAGCATGATTGTACAGAATGCGATGTCACAGGCGAGGCTGGGGTCGGCGACCACGGGATAGGATGCGCCCGTGTGATGCACTCTCTGCACCAGCGTGCCGCCGTCGATCGAGAAACTGGTCCTGACAGGAGCGCCGGTGGAATCTGAGGCCCAGGCCGGATTTATGAAGTTGACGGTCCGTCCGTGTGAATCCTTCACCGCAACCGAGTGGTCGATGAACTCAAGGATGGCGGGTTCTCCATCCACGGTCACGTCGAATCTGTAATCAGATGGGGCTGCCTGGTCCTTGATGAGAGCAAAGCCCGCATTGAGAACATGGCCTGCCCCTGTGAACGCGTAATCGTAGGAGCCGCTCATGTTGTAGACGAGCGCGCCTGAAGGCCCGACGCTCGCCGATCGGACAGCGGTTCCTGGAGTGATGCCGACGCTGTGGTTCCTGTATTCGACCGTGAGGCCGGACTTCGTCGAGAGGGAGCCGCTCGGCTCCAGGTGCTCTTATTCGGAGCTTAGTCGAGCGGCGCGTTCACTGGAGGCGGCGATAGGCGTGAGCAAGCCGAAAGATTGCATTGTCGATTCTGCTGTTCGGGTCGCTGTGACGACTCCCGGATCGGCCGTCGCAGGTGTCGCGACCAATGAAGTGAAAGCAAGTACGGTGCCCATGAGCAGCGCTCGAACCGATCTTCTGGTGCCTGGCAAGAACATCTCCTTCTCTCAACGTCATCTTTGACACCAGTCACAATTGCAGGGTTATCGCAGATCATCAATGATCGGGCGGGTTCCAGAAGTCCGATGGCGCGTTCGGAGGACCATTCGCCTAATGGTGTCCTTGGCGGGTCGCTCTCGTCGAGTCCCGCGCGACGGAGGGCGCTCGGTTCAGTTCCGGTGCTCGTCCACCCAGCGCGGGAAGGGGTCCGCGTACTCCGCCCAGGCGGCGGGGCCGGCCAGCAGCTCCTCGGGGGTGAGCAGGCAGCTCTGCAGGACGGCGGTCAGCCTCCCGGTGTCCAGGCCCGTCCCGAAGAAGGCGAGCTCCTGGCCGAGAGGCGCGTCCTCGTCCCAGCTGAGCAGGCTGGTCGGGTCCAGCGTCAGCACGTCGCCGGCGACCGACCACGAGCCGACCCGGTCGGCGCGCGTCGCCAGGCGCACCAGGCCGCGGGAGCGGAGGATGCGGCCCACCTTCTCCGCCACCAGCTCCCCGTGGACCGCCGCGCTCAGGCGGCCGGGGTGGAAGGGCAGCGGATCGCGGAACACGAACTCCTCGACGGTCGTGCCCGAGGCGCGGCGCCGCGAGGTCCCGTTGAGGGCGCACTGCCAGCCCATCGAGGAGGCGATCGCGTGCGCGCGCCGGGGGTGGAGCCTCCGTGGCGCCGCCGGGAGCTCACCGGCGGGGAGGAGATCGGCGGTGGGGGCGAGTGCTCGCAGGAGGTCGCGGACGAGTGCGGTCCGCTCGGGGTCGCTCTCGGAGAGGGGCTCGGCGAGGGCGATGAGGCTCGAGAACTCCAGGCGGGCGGCGAGGCGCTCCGCCGAGTCGAAGGAGGGGCCCGCGCCGCCGCAGAGCACGCGCAGGATCTCCTCCGTCGACGTCACGGCGACCACGTCGAGGATCGCGATGCGGGTGTCGGCGGGATGCCGCTGCGCGCAGAGGTGCTCGAGCACGAGTCCGATCTCGAGCGGGTCGGCCTGGCCATCGAGGGCGACGACCGTGTGACCGCCGTGGCCGTCGTCGGCGTCGGCCGCGAGGCGCCGGTGGAGCTCCTCGGCGAGAGCGGGAACGTCGGCGCCGGGCGGATCGACCTCGAAGGCGATCCGGGACTCGGGCCTGCCGGCGAGGAGCGCGGCGGTCCGCCCGGCGTCCCGGGGGTCGGTCGCGCTGACGAGGGTGACGGCGAGGACGGGGGGTGCGGGGTGGTGGGGCTCCATGGACCGCTACTCTATCGATAACAGTTCTCATTAACGACAGGAGCATCCGTGAAGGTCCGCAACTCCCTCAGGTCGGCGAAGGCGCAGCCCGGCTCGCAGGTGGTCCGCCGCCGCGGCCGCGTCTTCGTGATCAACGCACTGAACCCGCGCTTCAAGGCCCGTCAGGGCTGAGCGCCGACGGGAGGGTGCGAGCCCTCCCGTCGCGCACGGCCTCAGTGCTCGTCGTAGTGGCCGGCGTGAGCGGCGTGCTTGTGGCCGTCGTGGACGAAGTCGACGTGGTCGTCGTGCTGCACGGTCTCGTGGCCGCAGGCGTCGCCGTGCTCGTGGTCGGCGGTCGAGTGCTCGGCCTCCGACTCGTGCTCGTCGTAGTGGTCGCCGTGCAGGGCGTGGTGGTGCGTGCCGTGGACGTAGTCGACGTGGTCCTCGTGCTGCACGGCCGGGTGGCCGCAGCCCTCGCCGTGCTCGTGCTCGGTGACGGGGTGCTCGGCGTGGAGATCGGTGGTGCTCATGGTGCTGCCTTTCCGGATGCGGGGGCCGCGGACGCGACGGGCTCCAGTCGACCAGATCCATAAACGCATTGCAATGGATGCGCCTAATCGAGAGCGATCATCGTTCCCGACAGGGACGGAGGTCACCCCTCCAGGGCGTGCCGGACAGCGTCGTCGACGATGTGCGTGACGTGGGTGTCGGCGACGGAGTAGTGCGCCTCGCGGCCCACGCGCTCGACCGCGACCAGCCCGGCGGTGCGCAGCATCCGCAGGTGCTGCGAGACCAGCGGCTGCGAGAGCCCGGTCACCTCGGCCAGCCGCCCGACCGTCGACGTCTCCTCGGCGAGGGCCCGGAGCAGGCGCAGCCGGGAGGAGGAGGACAGCACCTTGAAGAGCTCGGCGGCGGGTTCGAGGTCCTCGGTCATCTGCTCATGTAAGCAGAGGTGCATGCGCCGTGTCCGCGCGGCGCCCCGCGCGCCTCCGGCTACCCTCGGTGCGATGGACGAGGACAGGTACGGGCAGGACGTGCTCGCCGGCGACTGGCGCGCCCGCGGCAGGGTCGAGGTGGCGGTGGTCGAGGCCGAGCGCGATCTGGTGGTCGAGGAGATCGCCTCCGGCTTCGTGGGTGCCGTGCTCGGCGTGGAGCTGCGGATGGTGCGGCTGGAGGACCGGTTCGGCAAGGTCCGCGTGTTCCCGCTGGGGCCCGGGTTCCTCCTCGAGGGGAAGCCCGTGTCGCTCAAGGCGCCCGGGCTGAAGCGCGACACCGGCCTCGGTCGCGCGCGCTCCGCCTCCGGCTCCTTCCACGTCGCCGACGCGAAGGCGCGGGTCGCCCTGCCCAGCCGCATCTACGTCGAGGGCCGGCACGACGCCGAGCTGGTCGAGAAGGTCTGGGGCCACGACCTGCGGGTCGAGGGCGTCGTCGTCGAGTACATCGAGGGCGTCGACAACCTCGACGAGCTGGTGCGCGAGTTCCGGCCCGGTCCGGGGCGCCGCATCGGCGTGCTCGTCGACCACCTGGTGCGCGGCTCGAAGGAGTCGCGGATCGCCGAGCAGGTCGCCGCCGGTCCGCACGGCGCCCACGTCCTCGTCGTCGGCCACCCCTACATCGACGTCTGGCAGGCCGTGAAGCCCGGCCGGATCGGCCTGGAGCGCTGGCCCGAGATCCCTCGCGGAACCGAGTGGAAGCACGGGATCTGCGAGGCGCTCGGCTGGCCGCACGAGGAGCAGGCCGACATCGCGCGCGCCTGGCAGCGCATCCTCGGCCGGGTGCGCACCTTCCAGGACCTGGAGCCGGCGCTGCTGGGCCGGGTCGAGCAGCTCATCGACTTCGTGACGGAGCCCGCATGACCCGGCACGCGGGGCTCGGCTTCGCCCTCGACGCCGTGCTCGTCCTGGTCTTCGTGCTGATCGGCCGCGGGAGCCACGACGAGGGGTCGGCGCTGATCGGCCTGCTCACCACGCTCTGGCCGTTCCTGGCGGCGCTCCTGCTCGGCTGGGTCGTCACGCGCTCGTGGCGCTCCCCGGACCGGATCGTGCCCGCCGGGCTCGTCGTCTGGGCGGTGACCGTCGCGGGCGGGATGCTCCTGCGGATCGCCTCCGGGCAGGGCGTGCAGTGGAGCTTCGTGATCGTGACGGCCGTCGTGCTGGCCGTGTTCCTCCTCGGCCGCCGCGCTCTGACGCGGCTGATCGCCCGTCGGCGCTAGGCGGACCGGCGGCTCAGCCCACCCGCACCCCGAAGTGCTCCGCGAAGAGCGGCAGCAGGAGGCTGAGCTGCAGCTCGGAGAGGGTGGCGCCGCGGAGGCCGTCCAGCCCGGTGAGCACGTGCAGCTCGGCGCCGCGCAGATCGAGGTGCTCGATCCGGGCCCGGGAGAGATCGAGGGAGCGGACGTCGCAGTCGACCAGGCTCAGCCGCGTGCCGGTCGCACCCGCCAGGTCGAGCTCGTCGATCGTGCAGCGCTCGAGCAGCACGTCGCGCACCGCGGCGCCGCGGAGGTTCAGGTAGCCGAGCTTGCAGTCGGCCACGCGCACCTGCTCCCAGGTGCTCTCGTAGAGCTCGGCCGAGCCCAGCCGCGAGGCGAGCAGCTCGACGGATCGGAGCCGGCTCCGCGGCGCCGAGAGCCCGGGGACGTCCAGCCGCTCGAGCCGCGACTCCGCGATCGACGCGGCCCGCAGCAGGGCGCCGTCCAGGACCACTCCCTCCAGCGCGCACTCGCTGAAGGAGGCCGCGGTGAGATCGGCGCCGGTGAGGTCGGTGCCGGCGAAGCGCAGCCCTTCGGCGTGCTCCCGGGCGCCCGTGTTCCCGGCGTACCCCTCGGCGAGGCCGTCGAGGAGGAGGGGGTCGAGCCGGGGAGGAGCGGTCGCGTCGCGCACGCGGCGAGCCTAGTGCTGGCACCATGGCGGCATGCCCCGCCTGCTCGCCGTGTGCCGCGTCGCCCGCCTCCTGCCCGACTCCGGCACGGTCGGCGTGACCGCGATCGACAAGCGGCCGGTCGAGGGTCCCGTCGGAGTGCGCGACCTGGGCCTCTACGGCGACGTGCAGGCCGATCGCGCGCACCACGGCGGCCTCGACAAGGCGCTCTACGCCTACTCCGACGAGGACGCGCTCTGGTGGGCGGAGCGCCTGGGGCGGCCGGTTGCCGCGGGGATGTTCGGCGAGAACCTGCGGATCGCGGGCCTCGACGTGAGCGGAGCCGCGATCGGCGAGCGCTGGCGGATCGGCGAGGCGGTCGAGGTCGAGGTGACGATGCCGCGGACGCCGTGCGCGACGTTCCAGCGGGCCCTCGGAGAGCCGCAGTGGGTGAAGCGCTTCGCCGACGAGGGGCGCACCGGCGCGTACCTGCGGGTGCTGCACCGCGGATCGGTGGAGGCGGGCGACGCCGTCGAGGTCCTGAGCCGGCCCGGGCACGGCGTCCCGGTCGACCGCTGGTACCGCGAGCACAGCCCGGCGGACGCGCAGGCGCTCCTCGAGGCGGAGGAGGCGGGCGCGTTCCGGCCGGCTCCGGCGCTGCGGGCGTCGATCGAGCGGGCGCTCGCCTGACCCGGTCTACTCCCCGCGCGCCTCGCGCTTGAGGCGGCGCTTGACCGCTCGCTCCGTGAGCACCGTCAGGTAGTCCTGCACGGGCCGGTCCTGCAGGTCCGCGAGCTCCTCGCGCACGAGCGGCGCGACCTGCTCCTCGGAGTGGTCGGGGAACTTCTTGCGCACGTTCGCGGTCACGTCGCGCACCACCTGGTCGAGATCGAAGTCGGTCGTCATGCGGAGATCCTGGCCCCTCGAGGTGAACAGGAGGGGCGCGGAGCCCACGGCCCCGCGCCCCTCCTCCGTGCCGATGGTCAGCTCGCGGCGACGGCGATCTCGTTCGGCGTGACGTCGAGCTCGCCCGTGGCGACGACCTCTCCCGTGGTGAGGTCGACGGCGTGGATGCTGTCGGCGGCCGGGTCGGTCACGTAGGCGATGTCCCCGGCGACCGTGATCGCGGGGTGCGGGTCCTGCCACTCGACCGGGCTCTCCCAGGCGTCGACGACGGGGTAGGAGGCGGTCAGCTCGCCGGTCTCGGGGTCGAGGACGTGGATCGCGCCGTCCGAGGCGATCATGTACGCCAGGTCGTCGGGGCCGCGGGCGACGCCGCGGAAGGTGTACTCGACGCCCTCGGGCAGGTCGACGACGTCGAGGGTCTTCGCCTCGGTGTCGATCAGCGCTACGCGGTGCAGGAGGTAGCCCTCGGCGTCGCGGTCGTCCTTGTAGTCGCCGACGATGATCGGGCTGGTCTCGCTGACCCAGGCGTTGCCCATGCGACCGTACGGCTGGTCCGGAGCCTCGAGCTTCGTGATCTCGCCGCCGTCGTAGACCAGGGCGCCGTTCTCGCAGCCGAAGACGACGACCTCGTTCTCAGCCGTGCCCTCTCCGTGGACACCGGGGCACTGGTCGTTCGTGGCCGTCACGGCGCCGGAGGCGTCGCGCACCTCGATGCCGGTGCGCCCGTCGGCGTCACCGACCGTGGTGAGGAAGGTGCCGTCCTCGAGGACGATAGAGACGCCGTGGTGCGCCTCGACTCCCGGGATGGTCTCGGTCTCGGGCATCCCGTCCGAGGACGCCAGGTCGGCGGTCGCGAGGACGGTCGTGTCGCTCGTGCCGTCGGCGTAGAGGACGGTCTTCCCGGCGTGCCGGACGACGTGGCCCGGGGTGTCCGCGGGGAAGACGATGTCCGTCAGCTCCGGCTCGCCGCTGGTGCCGGCGGCGGTGTCGAGGAGCTGGAACCCCTTGCTCATGGTGACCATGACGTGGCGGTCGTCGCCGGCGGGGTTGAGGCGGGTGAACTCCTCGGAGTCCAGGTCCGCGACGGTCTCGAGGGTCTCGCCGTCGAGGACGAGGATGCCGCCCTCGTAGGCGACGGCGACGCGGGCGCCGGAGGCCGCCGCGGCCTCGGTGGCCGGCGCGGTGGACGCGGAGGACTCGGCGGCCGGGGTCGAGCTCGACGAGCAGGCCGCGAGGACCGTGATCGAGCAGGCGGCGATCAGGCCGAGGCCCGCCCGCCGGACGTGGGGATTCTGCATGGGTGCTTCTTCTTCCTGGTGGTGGATCGGAGGGCTCACGGGGAGAGCCCGGTGGCGATGCGCTGCGTGTTGACGCGCATCATGGCGAGGTAGTCGGGAGCGCCGCCCTCGGGCCCCGTCAGGGACTCCGTGAACAGCTCGACCACCTCCACGCGGATGTCGGCCTCGCTCGCCAGCGCCTGGACCAGGCGGTCGGGAGACGAGGACTCCGCGAAGATCGTGGGGACGCCGGTCTGCTCGACCGCGTCGACGAGATCGGCGAGGTCGGAGGCGGACGGCGCCGCGAGGGTCGTGCCTCCCGGGATGACGGCGCCGACGACGTCGAAGTCGAAGCGGTCGGCAAGGTACCCGAAGACGTGGTGGTTGGTGACGAGGGCGCGGCGCTCGGCGGGGATCGCGGCGAACGCCGCGGCCATCTCGGAGTCGAGCCGCTCGAGCTCGGCGCGGTAGCCGACCGTCCGGTCCCGGACGGCGGCCGGATCGACGCCGTCGAGCGCGGCGAGCACGGGCCCGAGGGAGTCGACGACGTCGATCATCCGGCCGGGGTCCGTCCAGAAGTGCGAGTCCGGGCTCCCCTCCGCGTCGCCCTCGATGTAGTCGAGGACGTCGACGGCGTCGCCGGCGACGAACGCGGGGACGTCCTCACCGGAGGCCTCGTCGAGGTGCTGCTGCAGGCCCTCTTCGAGTCCGAGCCCGTTCGAGACGACGAGGTCGGCGGAGCGCAGGCGCGCCGCCTCCTGCGCCGAGATCTCGAAGGAGTGCGGGTCGGCGTCGGGCTTCATCAGCGTGACGACCTGCGCCTCGTCGCCGACGAGCTCGCCCACGACGTCGCCGAGGATGTTGGTGGAGACGATGACGAGGGGCCTCTCGTCCTCCTCCGCGGACGTGCAGCCCGACAGGAGCAGGACCGCCGCGGCGGACGCGACGGCCCAGCGGCGCCTCACCGGCCCGTCTCCGCCGTGAAGGCCGGCTCGGTGGCGGTCTCGAAGGTGCGGGCGAGGCGCGCGCCGTCCGCGTAGTCGATCTCGTGCAGCTTCCGCTCGGCGGGCGCGCTGAGGTAGGCCCGCTGCTGGTCGGCGATCAGGACGGGCCGCGAGCCGTCCGCGGTCGTGTCGGCGACGAGGGGCGCGGTCTCGGCGAGGACCGCGCCGTCGGAGCCGTCGAGCACCAGCACGCGGCCGTCGGCGGCGAGGGCGAGGACGGTCTCGTCCGCGTCGTCCACCGCGGTGACCTGCGCCAGCGGGGCGGGAGAGGGGAGGAGGCTCCAGGAGCGCTCCCGGGTGTCGAGGAGCCAGATGCCCGCGTCCCCGGCGAGGCCGGCGACCGTGGGGCGGCCCTCGCGGTTGTCGAAGGAGGCGGCGGGTGGCGCGGTGGTGCCGGCGGGGTAGGGGATCCGCTCGACGATGAGCTCCTCGTCCTCGATCGACGCCAGGAGTGCGCCGTCGGAGCAGCCGATGACGGCGCCGACGCGGGTGGTGATCGTCCCGGCGGGGTCGGGGCAGGCCTCGCGGAGGCCCGTCGGCTCGCCGTCCGAGTCGTAGCCGGCGACGGCCGCTCCGGATCCGGACCCCTCGGTCACCAGTGCGGACGAGCCGACGGGCACGACCATCCCGGGTCCGGGCTCGACGTCCTTCCGGAACCGCTCGACGATCGCGCCCTTCGACAGCGCCTCGGTGTCGAGGAGGACCGCCTCGCCGGAGTCGGGGAAGAAGAGTCCGGTTCCGCCGGTGGTCGAGAGGTTCGTCGTGGCGACGACGGCCGTCCCGGAGCCCTCGACCGTGCCGATCAGGCGGGGGTCCGCGCGGTAGTAGTGGAAGTGGTCCACGTGGTCCCAGGTCCACACGCCGCTGTCGACGATCTCGACGCCCGCATCGGTCTGGGCGAAGAGGTAGCGGCCGTCGGTCGTCATCGCGCTGGGTGCGCCGATGGTGCCGAGGCCGGTGACCGTCTCGTCGAGGAGGTCGAGGTGCGACACGGCGCCCGACGGGTCGATCGACGTCAGCCCCAGGCGCGGCTCGGCGAGCTCGGCGGCGTTCGCGACGGCGCCGTGGCCGGAACCCGTGTCGTCCGCGGCCGGCGCGGAGGCATCGGTCGAGCAGGCGGCCAGGCCCAGCGCGAGAGCGCCCAGGAGGACGGTGGAGGCGGTGGTTCGGGAGTGCACGGAGTCCTTTCGAGGGTGAGCGGGGGAGGAGCGGTGCCGGCAGGGCCTCATGCGGCGACCGGCTGAGGGCCCGACCGGGACGCGAGGGCCGACGCGGCCGAGCGGACCGCCCAGGACACCGCGGCGACCGCGATGGCCGTGCCGGCGACCGAGGCGCCCGCGGCCGTGGCCTGGTGCCAGGAGACGAGCAGGCCGACGAGTACGGAGGCCGCGCCGAGGATCGACGCGAGCAGCATCCGGGTCGGGATGCGGGTGGTCCAGTGCCCGGCGGCCACCGCGGGAGCCAGAAGGAGCCCGACGACGAGGAGCGAGCCGACCGCCTGGTAGGAGGCGACGACGGCGAGGGTCACCAGGCCGACCAGCACGGCCTGAGCCGAGCGCGGACCGAGGCCGAGCACCGCGGCTATGCGCGGATCCAGCGCCAGGGCGACGAGCGGGCGGTGGAAGGCCGCTGCGACGAGGAGGCCGGCTCCGGCGGCGGCGGCGAGCAGCCCGATGTCGACGGGGGTGATCGCGAGGATGTCGCCGAAGAGGATCGAGGTCGCGTCCGTGGCGAAGCTGCCCGAGTGCGAGATCACGATGACCCCCAGCGCCAGCATGGCGACGAAGAGCAGGCCGATGCTGGTGTCGTAGGACAGTCGTCCGCGCCGCTGCAGGGCCGCGATGCCGAGGCTCATCAGCACCGCGCTGGCTGCGCCGCCCACGAGGACGGGCGCGCCGAGCACCGTCGCGAGGGCGACGCCGGGGAGCATCCCGTGGGCGAGCGCCTCGCCGAGGAAGGCCATCCCGCGGAGGACCACCCAGGTGCCGACGACGCCGCAGAGGACCGCGACGAGGACGCCGCCGAGGAGGGCGCGCTGGAGGAAGTCGAGAGCGAACGGCTCGAGGATTCCGGCGAGGAGGCTGGGCATGGTGCCCGACCGTACACGATAATGAGAACAGTTATCACTCCTGTACGCTCGTCGGGATGGACGTCTCACCCCTGCCCGAGCCCCCGGTCCGCCTCCGAGGCGCTCACGTCGACTTCGGCTCCCGCCGCGCTCTCGCGGGGGTGGATCTCGACGTCGCCGCGCGCTCGCTGACCGTGATCGCCGGGCCGAACGGCGCCGGCAAGTCGACGCTCCTGGAGGTGATCGCGGGAGTGCGTCCACTGACGTCCGGCACGCGGGACGTCACCGGAGCGATCGCCTTCGTGCCGCAGCGGGCGTCGATCCCGGACCTCCTCCCGGTGACGGTGCGCGACGTGGTCGCGGTGGGCACCTGGGGTCGGCTCGGCCGCCTCCGCCGCAGCGACGCGCGCGCGGCGGACGCGATCGCCGCCGCGCTCGAGCGGATGGAGATCGCCGCGCTCGCCCGGGAGCCCTTCGCGGTGCTCTCCGGCGGTCAGCGGCAGCGGGCGCTCCTCGCCCAGGGGCTCGCCCGCGGGGCCGGCCTGCTGCTCCTGGACGAGCCCACCACCGGTCTCGATTCAGCGAGTGCGGAGCGGATCCGGTCGGTCCTGCGCGCGGAGGCGGACCGCGGCGCGACCGTGGTCTGCGTCTCGCACGACCCCGCCGTGCTGGCCGACGCGGACCGCGTCGTCGGACTCGTCGACGGGGCCCTCGCTCCGGCGGACCGATCCGTCACCCGCGGCCCGTGAGGCGAGGGCGCCCGGGCCGTCCGTGACGGATCGCACCCGAGCGACGGGCCGCGGGCTGGGAGGATGGGGGGATGACCTCGACGCTGCTCGACCGGATGCCGACGCCCGACGCGGACGGGCGCGTCGACGACGACGCGGTCTACCTGGCCTTCACCGAGTGGGCGGAGTCGCGCGGCCTCCCGCTCTACCCGGCGCAGGACGAGTCCATGCTCGAGATCGCCTCCGGCTCCAACCTGATCCTCTCGACGCCCACCGGCACCGGCAAGTCGCTCGTCGCGATCGGCGCGCACGCCGCGGCGCTCGCCTCCGGGCGCCGCAGCTTCTACACGGCACCGATCAAGGCGCTCGTCTCCGAGAAGTTCTTCGCGCTGGTCGACGTCTTCGGCGCCTCCAACGTCGGGATGGTCACCGGCGACTCCTCGGTGAACGCCGACGCGCCGATCATCTGCTGCACGGCCGAGATCCTCGCGAACCTCGCGCTCCGGCACGGCGAGGACACCCCGGTCGACCAGGTCGTGATGGACGAGTTCCACTTCTACGCGGACCCGGCGCGCGGCTGGGCCTGGCAGGTGCCGCTGCTCACCCTCCCTCACGTGCAGTTCGTGCTGATGTCGGCCACCCTCGGCGACGTGACGGCGCTCGCCGCCGACCTCAGCCGCCGTACGGGCCGGGAGACCGCCCGGATCACCGGCGTGGAGCGCCCGGTGCCGCTGCACTACTTCTACGAGATCGCGCCGATCCACGACTCCATCGAGGAGCTGCTCTCGACGAACCAGTCGCCGGTCTACGTCGTGCACTTCTCGCAGGCGGCCGCTCTCGAGCGTGCGCAGGCGCTCACCAGCGCGAACATCGCCACCCGCGAGCACCGCGACCGCATCGCCGAGGTGATCGGCGGCTTCCGCTTCACCACCGCGTTCGGCAAGACCCTCTCCCGGCTGCTCCGGCTGGGGATCGGCGTGCACCACGCGGGCATGCTGCCGAAGTACCGCCGCCTGGTCGAGCAGCTCGCCCAGCAGGGCATGCTGCGCGTGATCTGCGGCACGGACACCCTCGGCGTCGGCATCAACGTCCCGATCCGCACCGTGCTGCTCACCGCGCTGACCAAGTACGACGGCACCCGGACCCGCCAGCTCTCGGCCCGCGAGTTCCACCAGATCGCCGGCCGCGCCGGTCGCGCGGGGTACGACACCGCCGGGACCGTGGTCGTGCAGGCCCCCGAGCACGAGTCCGAGAACCGGAAGGCTCTCGACAAGATGGGCGACGACCCGAAGAAGCGGAGGAAGTGGGTCGCCAAGCGCGCGCCGCAGGGCTTCGTCAGCTGGGGCGAGCCGAGCTTCCGCAAGCTCGTCGACGCCGAGCCCGAGACGCTGACCTCGCACATGACGATCACGTCGGCGATGCTGCTGAACGTGATCGCCCGCGGCGGCGACGCCTACGCGAACGTGCACGCCCTGATCTTCGACAACCACGAGCCGTGGAAGCGGCAGCTGCAGCTCGCCCGCCGGGCGCTCGGCATCTACCGGACGCTGCGGGAGGCGGGCGTGGTCGAGCAGAGCGTCGGCGCCGACGGTGTGACCCGCATCCGCCTGACCGTCGACCTGCAGCCGAACTTCGCGCTCAACCAGCCGCTCTCGCCGTTCGCGCTGGCCGTGTTCGACGTTCTCGACCCGGAGTCGCCGAGCTTCGCGCTCGACGTGATCTCGGTGCTCGAGGCGACCCTCGACGACCCGCGCCCGATCCTGGGGGCCCAGCAGTTCCAGGCCCGCGGCGAGGCGGTCGCCGCGATGAAGGCCGAGGGGATCGAGTACGAGGAGCGGATGGAGCTGCTCGAGTCCGTCACGCACCCCAAGCCGCTCGAGGAGCTCCTCGAGGCGACCTTCGAGACCTACACCGCCGCGCAGCCGTGGGTGAAGGACTTCGAGCTCTCGCCGAAGTCGGTCGTGCGCGACATGTACGAGCGGGCGATGTCCTTCGGCGAGTACACCGCGTTCTACAAGCTCTCCCGCTCGGAGGGACTGGTGCTGCGCTACCTGTCCGACGCGTTCCGCGCGGCCCGGCAGACCATCCCCGACGAGCTGAAGAACGAGGAGCTGCACGACCTGATCGAGTGGCTGGGCGAGCTCGTGCGCCAGGTCGACTCCTCGCTGGTCGACGAGTGGGAGGAGCTGGTCAATCCGGCGCTCCACGCGGCGGACCAGGCGATCGTGCCGCCCGCTCCGCGCCGCCTCACCGCGAACCACCGCGCCTTCCGCGTGCTGGTGCGCAACGAGATGTTCCGCCGGGTGACCCTCGCCGCCCTCGACGACCACGAGGCGCTCGGCGAGCTCGACGCCGCCGCCGACTTCGACGCCGACGCGTGGGGCGCCGCGCTGGACGACTACTACGACGAGCACGACAGCATCGGCATCGGGCCCGACGCCCGGGGGCCGAAGATGCTGCTCGTCACGGAGGAGCCGACGCAGTGGCTCGTGCGGCAGATCCTCGACGATCCGGCCGGCGACCACGACTGGGGGATCTCGGCGACCGTCGACCTCGCCGAGTCGGACGAGCAGGGTGCGGCCGTCGTCCGCGTCACCTCGGTCGGCCGCCTGGACTGATCAGCGGCCGCGCTTCTCCCGGCGCTGCATCTCGGCGGCGATGTCCGCCTCGGTGATCTCCTTGCGGGCGGGACCCCAGATCGACGCGGCCTGGCCGACGACGCCGATCCCGATCCCGATCATCGGCCAGATCGGCCAGAAGTAGCCGTCGGCCCCTGTGCCGACCCAGACGGCGGTCGTGATCGCCGAGACGCTCGCCCATCCGCCGACCGATCCCAGGAAGTCGCGGCGCCGCTTGACCTCGCGCACAGCGAGCGCGCGCTCGGCGTCCTCGACGCGGGCGGTCTCCACCTCCTCGCCGGAGGCGGCCGCCGGGACGACCTCCGCGGACCGGTCTCGCCGGGCGGACGGATCCGGAGTTCCCCACTCGTTCGTCATGCGGCCAGCCTACGCACGGGCCGTCGGCAGCGGTACGCGGGCTTCAGGCGGCGGTACGCGGGCTCAGGGGGCGGCCGCCTGCTCCGGCTGGCAGTGCGGGCACCACCAGGTGCGGCGCTGCTCGGGGTCGTCGCGGACCTCGTCGCGGACGAGCACCGTCGTGCCGCAGCGCAGGCACGGGCGCCCGGCGCGCCCCGCGACCCAGTGCCGCTCGCCGCGGCGGGTGTCACCGGTGGTGGTCTGGAACATCCCCGGGATCGTGACGGAGGCGCGGAGGCCTCTCGCCGCGGTCGCCACGAGGGCGCGGACGTCGAGGGAGCCGATCGGCCGCCAGGGCCAGACCCCGCGGAGGAAGCAGACCTCGTTGGCCCAGAGGTTGCCGAGACCCGCGAGGCAGCGCTGGTCGAGGAGTGCGGCGACGACGGGCCGGTCCGGGAGGCGGGAGAGGCGCCGGACGGCCTCGTCGGCGTCCCAGTCCGCGCGGAGCGGGTCGGGCCCGAGGTGCCCGACGGCGCGCGGCTCGTCGCGGGTGGCGAGGAGCTCGACGACCGGGAGGTCGATGCCCCACACGGTCGAGTCGTCGTCGAGGCGGAGGCGGACGCGGACGTCCTTCTGCACCGAGCGGGGGACCGCTCGGCCGGGAGCGGTCACGGTCCAGGAGCCCTGCATCCGCAGGTGGGTGTGCAGGGTCGTTCCGCCGGAGAAGCGGGTGAGGAGGTGCTTGCCGTGGGTGTCGTGCTCGAGGATCCTCAGCCCGGCGAGGGAGTCGCCGGCCGCGTCCCCGGAGCGCAGCTCGCCCTCGAGGACGGTGCGACCGTCCGCCGCCCGCCTGAGGCGGGCGGCGAGACGGTGCACACTGTCTCCCTCGGGCATCCCCGAACTCTAGGAGCCGGAGCTCGTCGAGGTCAGGGGTCGCGCGGGATCAGGCGCCGCGGTACGCCTGCTTGTAGACGCGCTCGGTGCCGTCGGGCGCGGTGACCTCGATGGTCGCCGTGCCGGCCTTGATGGGCTTGAAGACGGTCACGGTCTTCACCGTGAACGACTGGCCGGGCTTGACCGTCTTCTTCGTCTTGCTGCCGTACGCCGTCGTGATCTCGATCGAGACCGTCTCGTCGCCGTTGTTCACCGCCGACACCGTCAGCGTCCGCACGACGGCGAGGCGCTTGGTGGAGGCGGTGGTCGCGACGTCGATGACCGTGACGGGCTCGGGCTCCGGGTCCGTCCGGGTCTCGGGCAGGTCGAGGCCGACGACGACCGGGTCGTGGTCGCTGGAGCGGTACGCCGAGGTGTCGTAGAAGATCGTCGCGTTGTAGTCGTAGCGGCTGTACTCCAGTGCCACGGACTCGCCGCTGTTGATGTTCCAGGTGTCGACACCGGTGACCGTCCTGTCGGCCGCGGGCGAGGCGAAGACGTGGTCGAGCGAGCCGACCGCGCCGTCGAACGAGTACGAGTACTTGCCGTCCTTCGCGCCCTGGTCGATGTAGCCGGCGTCGGTGATCACCTTCACCGGGTCCTCCTTCGAGTAGGCGTTGAAGTCGCCCAGCAGGTAGACGAGCTCGGTGGCCTTCTCGGTGCGGAGGCGGTCGGCGAAGGCGACGAGTGCGGTCGCCTGCTTCACGCGCGAGGCGTTCGAGGCGCCCTGGCCGTCGCCCTGGTCGGCGTCGGCGCCGGATCCGGAGCCCTTCGACTTGAAGTGGTTCACGATCGCGACGAACTCGCTGGCGCTGTCGCCGAGAAGGCGGAACTCCTGGGCGAGGGGCTTGCGGGCGTTCGAGAAGTTCACCGTGTCGTTGAGCACGACGGACTCGCCGACCGGCTCGATGACGGCCTTCTTGTAGATGAAGGCGGTGCGGATGACGTCCTCGTCCGCGAGCGCGGGGAGCGCTGCGGGGGAGGGGACGTAGGCCCAGACCTCGGAGCCGGCCGCCGTGTTCAGCGCGGCGGTCAGGAGGGCGAGGGCCTCGTCGCGCGGCTTGCCGAACTTGGCCGAGTTCTCGATCTCCTCGAGCGAGACGACGCCCGCGCCGAGGGTGTTGATCGCGGTCACGATCTTGGCCTGCTGGCGCTCGAGGTCATCGGCGTTCGCCGCTCCGCGGGCGTCGCAGCCGCTGTTGACCGTGACGGGGTCGCCGTCGCGGTCGGTGTAGAAGGTGCAGCCGGTGATCGAGTCGCCGGTGGTGGAGAAGTAGTTGAGCACGTTGAAGGACGCGATCGAGAGGTCGCCGCCGACGGCCTCGGGCTTCGCGGTCCGGGTGTTCGCGAAGGTCGCGGGCTGCACGTCGCCGGCGTTCTCGACGGTCAGCTGCGTGGTGGGCTGGAAGGCCCAGCCGCCGTTGCGGTAGTCGAGGACGACGGGGCGGGTGAAGGTCGCCGGAGCACCCACGCGGATCGGCGCGGTGGTGGTGAGGTAGGGCAGCGGGATCGCCTTGTTCGCGGCGGCGCCGAGGAAGTTGATCGAGGCGCCGTCGTCGAGGGTGATCGCGCGGGCGGCGTTGTCGGCGACGACGGCCGCGAGCTCCGGCGAGCCGGGGCGGGCGACCTCGGTCGGCGTGAGCAGCGGGGACGTGCCGGCGGCGAGGCCGACCGAGCCGAAGCTGTTCAGGTCGAAGGTGTCGGTGACCGTGTAGGCGCCCTGCGGAGCGATCAGCATGCTCTCGAGCACCTCGCGCTCGGCGGCGGTGCGGGGGAGCGCGACAGCGGCCGGGACCGGCGCTGCGGCGGCGCCGTCGAGCTTCACGACGGTCGCGGCCGAGGTCGGGGTGAGCTCGGTCAGGCCGTTGTACTCGCTCACCTCGCCGGTGATGCGCAGGTGGTCGCCGATCGCGACCGACCCGACGGAGGCGGAGGAGAAGACGAAGACGGCGTCGGAGGCCGTGCGCGAGCTCTCGCCGCCGGTGCCGGGGGTCTGGACGACGTAGCCGCTGTAGCCGCCGGACGGGTAGCGCGCGGTGACGACGCCGGAGGTGGTGACGGTGCTGCCGACGAGCGGCGACGCGTCGCCGGTGCCCTGGATCTCCGCGATGGAGACGGCCGGGATCTCGGCCGGAGGGGTCGTCGGGGGAGTGGTCGGCGGGGTCGTCGTCGGCGGCGAGGTGGGCTCGGGCTCGGATCCTCCGCCCGCGGCCTGCGGGGTCGGTGCGCCGAGCGCGAAGTCGGCCGAGTTGACGTCGGTGTCGCCGGTGGCGGTGTCCGCGCGGGCGATCGTCTGGGTGAGGGAGGGCACCGTGGCGACGGACGACTCGAAGGTGTTCGAGGTGCCGTAGCCGACGAGGTCGATCACCGCGTCCGGCTGGGCGGCGGCGCCGGTGGGCGGCGCCACGAGCGCCGAGGTCCCGTCGACGAGGAAGAGGGTGCCGCCCGCGGCGGCCATGTTGAGGCCGTTCGCGCTCTGGTCGGGCGTCGGCAGGGCCGCGCCGTTGGTGCCGTTGCTGGCGCCGGCGAGCAGGAAGTGGCCGCCGGCGGGCACCGAGCCGGTGAGCGGCACGGTCGTGGTGGGGTTCGCGGTGCCGGTCGCCGAGCGGTACTGGATCGAGAGGCCGCCGAGGGCGATCTCGGCGGCGGTGGGGTTGTAGAGCTCCACGTAGCGGTTGCTGAACGCGGCACCGGCGGAGCCTCCGCGGGCGAAGACCTCGCTGATGACGAGCTCGTCGCCCGAGGGCGCGGCCGCGGCGGAGGTCGCGACCAGCGGAGCGGCCGCCAGGGCCAGTCCGGTCAGGGCCGCCAGGCCGAGCCCGCGCCTCCGGCGGCGGTCGGGCGGGGTGGGAGAGTCGGGCATGGTGGTCCTCTCGATCGCCGCTCGGAAGAGCGGTCGCAGCGTCGTCGCCGCGCGGCGCGGCCAGCGCACCCCCGGAAGGGGCACGCATGGTCACGCTATGCAGTGCGGGTGCCCGGCCTGTGAACCGGACGTTTCATGAACGTAAACTCATCCACCGACATCGGGGCGCGCGGGTGCCGCTCGCGGCGCGTTCGCGGCTTCGCGGGCCACACTCGTCGGATGATCTCCTTCGAGCTGGCCCGTGCCCTGCGCACGGCGGGCGTGCGCTGGACGCCCCGCACCGGTGACCGCTTCCGCATCGAGCGGGAGGGCTTCGACGGCGACGTCTTCACCGTCAGCGACATGACCATCGAGGCGCACGAGTACCCGAGCGGGACCGTCCTCGGCTTCAACGGCACCACGGAATGGGCGCTCGACTCCGTCTCCCTGGAGGACTCGCTCTGGCTGCCGCGGGAGGACCAGCTGCGCGAGCTCCTCCGCGGGACCTTCCGCTCCCTCCGTCGCCTCGCCGAGCCGGAGACGCGGTTCGCCGTCGAGGTCGAGCTCGGCGGCCGGGTGCGGACCTTCGAGGACGCGGCGGCCGAGAACGCCTACGCGGAGGCGCTGCTCGCGCTGGTCAGCTCGGTCGCGGTCGACCTCGACGACGTGGACGAGCTGGACGCGGCCGACGAGCCCGACCGGGCGGCCGAGCGGGCCTGAGGCTCCGTCCGACCCCGACCCTCCGCATCCGGCGGGGCTAGGACGCCGCCTTCTCCGCCGCCGCGGTCTTCTTCGGGGTCCGCTTCTTCGCAGGCGCGTCGGCGCCCTTCTCCGGGTCGGCTCTCTTCGCCGCGGGCTTCTTCTTCGCGGCGGTCGTCGCCGGAGCCTTCGCCGCCTTCTTCGGGGCAGGCTTCGTCGCGGCCTTCTTCTCGGCAGAGGCCTCCTCCGCCGGCGCGCCCTTCGCCCCGCGGCTGCGCTCGACCGAGCGCTTCAGCGCCTCCATCAGGTCGAGCACCTCGCCGCCGCCCTCCTCCTCCTGCGCCTCGCCGAAGGTCGCGGCGGTGTCGAGGGCGTCGCCCTGCTCGATCTTGGCGTCGATCAGCGTGCGCAGCTCCTCCTGGTACGCGTCGTGGAACTTCGCGGCGTCGAAGTCCTCGGAGTAGGAGTCGACCAGGTGCGCCGACATCTCGAGCTCGCGCGCCGCGATCCGGGTGCTGCCCTCCAGCGACGGGAACTCGACCTCCCGCACCTCGTCCGCCCAGAGCAGGGTCTGCAGCATCAGGAGCTTGCCGCGCACGCGCAGCGCGGCGAGGCGGGTCTTCTGCCGCAGCGCGAACTCGACGATCGCGGTGCGGTCCGTCTGCTCGAGGGTGCGGCGCAGCAGGACGTAGGCCTTGGGGGAGGAGGAGTCGGGCTCCAGGATGTAGGCGCGGTCGAACATGATCGGGTCGACCTGCTCGCTGGGCACGAACTGCACGACGTCGATCTCGCGGTCGCGCTCCTCCGGCAGCGCCTTGAGCTCGTCCTTGGACAGGACCACGGTGCGCTCGCCGTCGTCGTAGGCCTTGTCGATGTGGTCGAAGGTGACGACCTCGCCGCAGATCTCGCACTTGCGCTGATACCGGATCCGTCCGCCGTCCTTGTCGTGGACCTGGTGCAGCGGGATGTCGTGGTCCTCGGTCGCGCTGTAGATCTTCACCGGCACGTTGACCAGGCCGAAGGTGATCGCGCCCTTCCAGATGGCTCGCATGCGCCCAGTGAACACCGTGTCCCCCGGCCGCCGGAAGTCCTGTCGGACGTGAGGGAGCCCCCGACCGTCGAAGGGACCCGCCGCAGCTCGACGGTCCGGGGTTCCCTCAGGGCGGAACGACGGAGCCGCCCGGTCGTCGCGGAGCGACGGCCGGACGGCTCCGGGGCGGTGGCGGCTAGCCGCGCTCGGCGCTCCGGCGGCGCAGCGCGGCGAGCAGGAGCCCGCCGACGCCGCCCGCGATCAGCAGTCCGCCGAGGCCCAGCGGCAGGCCGATGTCGGCGCCCGTCGAGGCCAGGGGCGGGCGGCCGCCGGGGTGCGGGGCCACGGCGGTCGGCGTGCTGCTCGGAGTGGGAGCGGCCGTCGGTGCGGTGGTGGGCGCGGTCGTCGGGGCGACGGTCGGCTGCGCGGTCGGAGCGACGGTCGGCTCGGCGGTCGGGGCCACGGTGGGCTCCGGCGTCGGGGTCGGCGTGGTCGGGTCCTTCTCGGCGTCGATCGCGGAGGTGTCCGCGGCGAACGAGGCGGTCACGAAGGCGATGGCCTTCGACGTGATGCCGAGCGCCTCCTGGTTGATGTTGTCGATGTCATCGGCGGCGGAGTGGTAGTTCGGGTCGTGCGTGATGCCGGCGGTGCCGCCGAACAGCGCGACCTCCTCCTCCGTCTTGACGTCGTCGGCGCCGGTGAAGACGCCCGAGGACGGGATGCCGACCGAGATGAAGCCGTCGTAGTCGCTGCGTCCGTCGAACGCGGTGTCGATCCAGGGCTGGTCGATCGAGTCGAAGTAGTCGGTGAACGCCTTCTCGGTCGCGATCGAGCCGGCGGGCACGTCCACGGGGGCCTCGTAGGTGGACTGGTCCGCGTCGTAGACGGAGATCACGTAGTTCGGCGAGGCGACCATGTCGAAGTTCATGTAGGTCGCGATCTTCGAGGCGTCCTCCTCCGTCAGGGAGTCGACGTAGGTGTAGGAGCCGACCAGGCCCACCTCCTCGGCGCCCCACCAGGCGAAGCGGACCGCGTTGGTCGTGTCGCCCGCGGCGGCCAGCTGCACGGCCGTCTCGAGCAGCGTCGCGGATCCGGAGCCGTTGTCGTTGATGCCGGGGCCGGCGGGCACGCTGTCGAGGTGCGCGCCGAGCATGACCACGTTGTCGTGGTCGCCGCCCGGGGTCTCCGTGACGATGTTGAAGGTCTCCACCTCGGTCGTCGTCTGGTCGATGAGGACCGAGACGCTCGCGGGGAGCGACGCCAGCA
This sequence comes from Rathayibacter sp. AY1H3, assembly GCF_002932015.1. Taxonomy (NCBI): domain Bacteria; kingdom Bacillati; phylum Actinomycetota; class Actinomycetes; order Micrococcales; family Microbacteriaceae; genus Rathayibacter; species Rathayibacter sp. AY1H3. The sequence goes on along the minus strand of NZ_PSUU01000003.1, from coordinate 51,807 downwards.
GCGCCTGACCCTCGGCCTGCGTGACGCCGACGCCGGGGACGGCGGCCTCGTCCTGTCCGCCGAACGTCCCGTTGAGGGCGTCGCTCGGCGCGTTGTCGTAGATGATGATCGCGGCGGCGCCGGCGGCACCGGCGGCGACCGACTTCTCGAGGAAGCTGCAGGAGCCGCGGCTGACGAGCGCGACCTTCCCGGTGGCGTCGAGGCCGGTCCAGGCGTCCGTGGTGCAGCCCAGCGGATCGACGGGGGCGATGAGCTCGCCGGTCACGCCGCCCTCGGGCGTCGACGGAGTGAACTCCATCGGGGTGCCGACGGCGCCGGTCCCGGTGGTCAGCGTGAACGCGTCGATCGTCTGCGTCGCGGTGGTGAAGTCCTGGCGCTGCGTCGTGTAGCCGGCGCCCGCGAGGACCTTCTCCACGTACTCGCCGCTCAGCTCGTAGCCCGGGGTGCCGATCGCGCGGGTGCCGCCGTTGGCGTCCGCGATCGACTGGAGCGCCTCCAGGTGGGTCATGATGCCGTCGACCGTGACGGTGTCGGCGAAGTCGACCGGCTCGACGGCGCTCGCCGTCGGCGCGAAGGCGAAGCCGGCGACGAGGGCGCCCGCTCCGATCATCGCGCTCGAGCCGATCAGCGAGCGGCGTCGGCGGCCGCTCGGGGTGTTCGTGGTGGTTCGCGCCACTGGGGCTCCCTCTCCTCGAGAACGGGCCGCCGCGTCGGCGGCCCCGACGCGCACCTCCCGAAGACTGGGAGGGGATCGCGTCCTCTGCGAGGGTATTCACAGGAAACGGTGCGGCCCAGTCCCCCCTGCCAGATTTCATCCGCACGAAACACGGACCGGGTCGGCGAGCGGATCAGGCCGTCGCCGGGCTCTCGGCCCACTCGCGGAGCATCGCGAGCGTCTCCTCCGGACGGTCGCGGTGGGGGCTGTGACCTGCGCCGGCCACGACCGCGTACCGGATGCGCGGATTCGCGCGCAGCACCAGGGCGGCGAGGGAGGGAGGGAGCAGCGTCTCGACCTGCGGGTCACCGGCCAGCACGAGGACCGGCGGGCGGAGGCCCGGCAGGTCCGCCAGCAGGTCCCACGGGTCGTTGTCGTCGATCGTCGCGGCGACCGCGGCCGGATCGGCGGCCCGCACCGCGGCGAGCTTCTCGGCCCGGTCCCGCTCGTCCCAGAGCGGCTGCGCGACAGCGAGCTCCTCGGCCGAGACCGCGAGACCGGCGAGCTCGCCCGCGCGGACGGCGGCCCGCTGCTCCGGGGCGAGCCGGAGCACCGGGTCCAGCAGCGCCAGGCGCCCCGCCCAGCCGGAGTCGCGGGCGGCGGCGCGCACCGCGACCGCTCCGCCGAGCGAGTGCCCGACGACGAGGTCGAACGGTCCCCGCGCGAGGGCGTCGTCGGCGTAGGCGTCGTGGCGGGCGGAGCCGCCGCGCGGCCCGTCGCCGTGTCCGCGCAGGTCGGGAGCGGAGACGCTCCAGCCCGCCGCGGTCAGCTCGCGGCTCAGCCGCCACCAGGTGCGGCCCGAACCGCCCAGGCCGTGCAGGAGCAGGACCCTGCCCGCCGTCATCGCCGGAGCCTCAGTCGAAGCGCGGGTCGCGCCCGGTGCGCTCACCGGTCGCGAGCCCGGCGATCGCGGCGAGGTCCTCGTCGTCGAGGGCGAAGCCGAAGACGTCCAGGTTCTCGCGGATCCGCTCCGGCGTCACCGACTTCGGGATCACGACGACGCCGAGCTGCACGTGCCAGCGCAGCACCGCCTGCGCCGGCGAGACGCCGTGCTTCGCGGCGACGCGGGCCAGGGCCGGCTCGTCGAGGAGGCGCCCGCGGGCCAGCGGCGACCACGCCTCGGTGACGATCCCGTGGGCGGCGTCGAAGGTGCGCAGCTCCTCCTGGGGCAGCCGCGGGTGCAGCTCGACCTGGTTGATCGCCGGCACCACTCCCGTCTCGTCGAGCAGGCGCTGCACGTGCTCCTCGGCGAAGTTCGAGACGCCGATCGAGCGGGCCCGCCCCTCGCTCTGCAGGCGCTCGAGGGCGCGGTAGGTGTCGACGTAGCGGTCGCGCGAGGGGATCGGCCAGTGCACGAGGTAGAGGTCGACGTAGTCGGTGCCGAGCAGCTCGAGGCTCCGGTCGAAGGCGGCGAGCGTCTCGTCGAAGCCGTGGTCGTCGTTCCAGACCTTGGTCGTCACGAAGACCTGCTCGCGGGGGAGGCCGCTCGCGCGGATCCCCTCGCCGACTCCGCGCTCGTTGCCGTAGAGGGTGGCGGTGTCGACGTGCCGGTAGCCGGCCTCCAGGGCGACGGCGACCGTGCGGGCCGCCTCCTCGTCGCCGATCTTGTAGACGCCGAGCCCGAGCTGGGGGATCGCGCGGCCGTCGTTGAGGGGGATCAGGGGGACGCTCATGCCTCCCATGCTGGCATGCGCCTCAGACGCTCCAGTCGAGCTCGCCGTGCGGTCCCACGTGCACGTCGTCCTCGATCAGCGCCGCGAGACCGGCCACCCCGAAGAGGAGGCGCCGCTCGGCGCGCTCCGCGTCGCTGCGCTCGTCGATGCCGCGCACGGCGAAGTGCACGTCGTGGCCCGCCTGCAGGCCCTCGACGGCGAGCCGGCCTCGGAGCGCGCGCACGGGGCGCCGGCCGATGCCGAGTCCGCGCCAGAGGGAGCCCGTCTCGAGGACCACCGCCGTCTCGGAGGCGACGACCCCGTGCTGCTCGCGGTGCGCGGTGAGCTGCCACCCGTAGCCGAGGTGGTGCAGGCGGGTCGAGTGCGGGCCGCGCCAGGCGTGCGAGGACTCCTCGCGGCGGAAGTAGACGGGACTCGGGCGGAAGGACCCCTGCCAGAGCGCGGCGGCGAGCTCGGTGCACCACTCCGGGGTCTCCGGATCGGACCAGGGGTCGAGGAGGTCGGTCCGGGCGGCGGCGCGCCGGTGCTCGCGCACCAGCTCCTCCGCGTCCTCCCGCAGTCCCATGCCGCCCCCTCGCCGTCGTGGGCCTTCACCCTAGGGTGCCCGACAGGCGCCGGACAACCGGGGTGGCGGCCTAGGAGGGCAGGGTGACCGGCTCGGTGTCGGGGAGCGGGCTGGCGTCGCGCCCGCGGAGATCCGGGTGGTACCGGCGGCCGAGCAGGGGCACCAGGAAGCCGACCAGGGCGAAGGCGGCGGCGACGACGATGGCGGCGGTCGGCCCGGCCTGGTCGATCTGCACGCCGGCGATCGCGGAGCCCAGCGCCGCGCCGATCAGCTGACCGGTGCCGACCCAGCCGTAGGCCTCCGCCGTGTCCGAGAAGCGCACGCTCGAGGCGGTGATCGCGAACAGAGCCGCGAGAGCGGGGGCGATGCCGATGCCGGCGAGGAACAGCGTGACGCACAGCCACCAGAAGTCGGTCGAGACCGCCGCCAGACCCATGCCGACCGTGACGATCAGCATCCGCCGCGCGGTCGCCCACCGGCTGATCGGGATGTGGCCGAGGGCGAGGCCGCCGACCAGGGAGCCCGCCGCGAACACGGCGAGCACGACGCCCGACTCGACTCCGCCCTCGCCGAACACCGCGACGACGCCCGCCTCGACCGCCGAGCAGGCGCCGATCAGGAGGAAGCCGACGACCGTGGCCAGCAGCACCGGGGGCTTCGTGAGCACCACGCCGAGGCGGCGCTTCGAGCGCGGGATGCGGACGCGGCCCACCTCGGGCGAGGCGATGAACCAGATCCCGCCGCCGATCAGGAACGCGCCGGCGGTCAGGATGCCCGCGACCGTCGACACCTGGATCGACACGAGCGTCGCCAGCACCGGGCCGAGCACCCAGATGATCTCCTGCGCGGAGGCGTCGAGCGAGAAGAGCGGGGTCAGCTGCGAGCTGGTGACCATCTTGGGGTAGATGGTCCGCACGGCCGGCTGCACCGGCGGCATGCTCAGGCCGGCGATGAATCCGATCACGACGAACTGCCACACCTCGAGCGGGAGCACGGCCATCGCGATGATCGCGCCCGCGCAGACCACGAGGGTGATCGTCAGCACGCGGCGCATCCCGAGCCGCCCCATCAGGCGGCTGGTCAGCGGCCCGGCGATGGCCTGCCCGATCGACATCGAGCCGAGCACCAGGCCGGCGGCGGCGTAGGAGTGGTGCACCCGCTCCACGTGCAGGAGGAACGCCAGCGAGAGCATCCCGAACGGGAAGCGCGCGGTCAGCTGCGCGAGGATGATGCGCCCCACCCCGGGGGTCTTCAGGAGATCGGTGTAGCTGCCCACCGGACGACACTAGCGCTCCGGAGGAGACTGCGGTTCGTCGAGGGAGACCGCTGCCCGAGGGTCCCTCGACGGGTCGCGGTTCCCTCGGCGGAGGGGCGCGTCAGCCGGCCAGCACCTTGCGGATCCGCTGCAGCGACACGCTCTCGGCGGTGCCGAGCGACTGCGCGAAGAAGCTCACCCGCAGCTCCTCGATCATCCAGCGGGCGCGCGCGATCCGCTCCGGGGCGTGCGCGGGCAGCGGCACGACGCCGCCTGCCGAGCGGTAGAGCTCCTGGGCCGCCTGCACCTCGTTCAGCCAGACGCGGTCGCGCCCGACGTTCTCGGCGATCTTTCCGAAGCGCTCGGTGATCCCGCCGAGGTAGCGCGGGAGGTGCCGCAGCCGCTCCACTCCGGTCGCCGAGACGAAGCCCGGGTAGACCAGGCCCGAGAGCTGCTCCCGCGCATCCGTGAGGGCGGGCAGGAGCGCCATGCTCGTCGAGGCCTTGAGCGCCTTCTCGACGCCCCGGGCGGTGGTGAGGATCGTCGTGACCGTCTTCACGGTCTCGAACATCGCGTCCATGACGCTCGCCGAGACCCGGTCGCGCACGGCGTCGAACTCGGCGCGGAGGAAGAGCATCCCGTCGGGCTTCATCCGCCAGAGGACCGCGTCGACGCAGGCGAGCAGGCAGTCGGTGAAGAGCGCGGTCGTGTTCTGGTACGGGCTCTGCGCGAGCACGAGCTTCTCGTTCGAGGTGAGGTGCTGCTGCACGTAGGCGACGGGGCTCGGCGTCGCGAGCAGGAGGAGGCGGCGGACGCCTCTCGGGTGCTCGCGCGCCTGGTCCTCGGCCGTGGCGAGCAGGCGGATCGAGACCGAGTCGCCGTCGTCGATCAGGGCGGGGTAGGCGCGGATGGTGTTCCCGCCCTGCCGAGTGTCGGTGACGCGGGGCAGCTCCGGCATGTCCCAGGTCTTCAGGCCCCGGCGCTCGAGCGCGTCGGGGACCCGGGCCTCGACCACGCGGGCGACCTCGTCGCGGACCCGGCCGCGCAGGCGCTCGGCCAGCGGGGCGAGCTCCTTGCCGGCGGCGACCGTGCGCCCCCGCTCGTCGGCGACGGCGAAGGTGACCCGCAGGTGCGAGGGGATGCGCTCGAGGTCGAAGTCCTCGGGCTGCACCACCACGCCGGCCTCGCGGCGGATCGCTCCGGCCAGGGTCGCCGCGAACGACTCCGTCGGCGGCTTCGGCACGTCGTGCGACAGGGACGCGGTGAGCTTGCGCGCCCAGTCGTTCGCGGGCACCACGTTCCGGCGCAGGTGCTTGGGCAGCGCCTTGATCATCGCGGTGACCAGCTCGGCCCGGAGCCCCGGCACCAGCCAGTCGAAGCCGAGGGGCGTCACGCGGGGCAGGAGGGCGAGCGGCACGTGCACCGTCACTCCGTCCTCCTCCGTCCCCGGCTCGAACCGGTACGAGAGGCGGAAGCGCTGGTCGGCCTGGCGCCACTGCGTGGGGAACGCGGTCTCGTCGATCTGCTCCGCGTCCTCGGGGAGGAGCGTCTCCTGCGTCATCGTCAGCAGGTCGGGCTCGTCGTGCTGGGTCGTCCGCCACCAGGAGTCGAACGAGCGCACCGAGGTGATGTCGCGGGGGAGCCGGCGGTCGTAGAAGTCGAACACGGCCTCGTCGTCGACGAGCAGGTCGCGGCGGCGCGTGCGCTCCTCCAGCCGCTCGAGCTCGGCCCGCAGGGCCCGGTTCTTGCGGTCGAAGGCGTGGCGCGACTCCCACTCGCCCTCGACGAGGGCGTGCCGGATGAACAGCTCGCGGGCGTACGAGGCGTCGATCCGCGAGAACTGGACGCGGCGGCGGGCGATGATCGGCACGCCGTAGAGCGTGACCTTCTCGTAGGCGACGGCCGCGCCCTGCGACTTCTCCCAGTGCGGCTCGCTGAACTGCCGCTTGACGAGGTCGCCCGCGATCGCCTCGGCCCAGGCCGGATCGATCGCGGCGTTCGAGCGGGCGAAGAGGCGGCTGGTCTCGACCAGCTCGGCGCTCATCACCGCGTCGGGGAGCTTCTTGGCCAGGGCACTGCCGGGGAAGATCGAGAACTTCGCGTTGCGGGCGCCGATGTACTGCACGTTCTGGCGCTCGCGGCTCTTCGCCGCGCGCTGCGCCTGCTGCGAGGTGGTGTCCTTGATGCCCAGGTGCGAGAGCAGGCCGGCCAGGAGGCTCCGGTGGATCCCGTCGGGGTCGACCTTCGGCTCGCCCAGCTCGAGCTTGAGGGGGCGCGCGAGCTGGCGCAGCTGGCGGAACACGTCCTGCCACTCGCGCACGCGCAGGTAGTTGAGGTACTCGGCCTTGCACAGGCGCCGGAAGGCGCTCGAGGAGAGCTCCTCCTGCTTCTCCTCCACGTAGTTCCAGAGGTTCAGCAGGGTGAGGAAGTCGCTGGTGGGATCGACGAAGCGCGCGTGCTGCTGGTCGGCCTGCGCGCGGCGCTCGAGAGGGCGCTCGCGGACGTCCTGGATCGTGAGGCCCGCGACGATCGCCATCACCTCGCGGCTGACGCCGTGGCGGCGCGACTCGATCACCATCCGGCCGAAGCGCGGATCGATGGGGAGCCGCGCGAGGTCGCGCCCGATGCGCGTGAGCTGCGGCGCGGCCTCCGCCCCCTTGCGCGGGACGCCGCTCGAGTGCGCGCTCGGCGGCGTGCCGCGCACCGGAGCGGCGTCTCGCGGCGCGGCGGAGGCGGCGGAGGGGGAGCCGGGGACGCGGAGGGCGCCGAGCTCCGTGAGCAGGTCGAGGCCGTCCTTGATGCCGCGGGAGTCGGGCGGAGTGAGGAACGGGAACGACGCGATGTCGCCCAGTCCGAGCGAGATCATCTGCAGGATGACCGCGGCCAGGCCCGTGCGCAGGATCTCGGGATCGGTGTACTCGGGGCGGCGGAGGTAGTCCTCCTCGGAGTAGAGGCGGATCGCGATGCCCGCGCTGGTGCGGCCCGAGCGGCCGGAGCGCTGGTTCGCGGAGGCCTGCGACACCGCCTCGATCGGCAGCCGCTGCACCTTCGAGCGCGCGCTGTAGCGCGAGATGCGGGCCGTGCCGCCGTCGATCACGTAGCGGATCCCGGGGACGGTGAGACTCGTCTCCGCCACGTTGGTCGCGAGCACGACACGACGGCGGACGCCGGGGGTGCGCCCCTTCTCGAAGACGCGGTGCTGATCGGCCGCCGACAGGCGCCCGTAGAGGGGGAGCACCTCGGTGCCCGGCAGATTCCGGCCCCGGATGGCGTCCTCGGCGTCGCGGATCTCGTTCTCGCCCGAGAGGAACACCAGGACGTCGCCCGGATCCTCGCGCGCCAGCTCGGCCAGGGCGTCGGCGATGCCGGTCATCAGGTCGCGGCTGCCGCTCGTCGCGTCGGGGACGTCGGTGTCGTCGTCCTCCTCCGGCTCCTCGGCGACCAGCGGGCGGTAGCGGATCTCGACCGGGTAGGTGCGGCCGGAGACCTCGATGATCGGCGCGGGCTCGCCGGCGGCGTCGGCGAAGTGGGCCGCGAAGCTCTGCGGGTCGATCGTCGCCGAGGTGATGATCACCTTCAGGTCGGGGCGCTGCGGCAGCAGGCGGTGCAGGTAGCCCAGGAGGAAGTCGATGTTGAGGCTGCGCTCGTGCGCCTCGTCGATGATGATCGTGTCGTACCGGCTGAGCATCCGGTCGTGGTTCATCTCATTGAGCAGGATGCCGTCGGTCATCAGCTTGATCCGCGTCGAGGCGGACGCCTTGTCGGTGAACCGGACCTGGTAGCCGACCAGCCCGCCGACCTCGTCGTCGAGCTCCTCCGCGATGCGCTCGGCGATGGTGCGCGCGGCGATGCGCCGGGGCTGCGTGTGCGCGATGCTCTCGCGACCGAGCTCCAGGCAGATCTTCGGCAGCTGGGTCGTCTTGCCCGATCCGGTCGCGCCGGCGACGATGACCACCTGGTGGTCGCGGATCGCGGCGGCGATGTCCTCGCGCCGCGCCGACACGGGGAGTTCGGGCGGGTAGCGGATGCTGAGCACGTCTGACATGAGCCCTCCATCCTACGCCGCGTGCGACAATGCCCTGTCTCGTGAATCATCGCGGGCCACCCTGCCCGGTCGGGCGCTCCGGCGCCGGTCGACCGCGGCGCACGATCCCGTGGAGCACCCCGATGAATCCGCAGTCCCTGCTGGTCGTGCTGAACATCGTGCTGCTGCTCTTCGCGATCCGGGGCGTGCTGTCGAACCCGAGGCTCTCGAAGGTCGCGAAGGTCTCCTGGGTGGCGTTCATCGTGATCGCGCCGTTCATCGGCAGCCTCGCCTACCTGGCGGTGGGCCGTCGCGGCGGGAGCGGCGGAAGCGGCACGGTCGTGCGCGGCACGGAGCGGCCGTCGGGCTGGTTCTTCGAGCGCTGAGCGGTCGGGTGGCCCTACGGCGGGGGAGACCCGCGGACGTCGGCGCTCCGCGGACCTCCTGACCCTCCGACCCGCGGCAACCCCCTCACCGCAGGCTCCGCCCGCGTCTAGCGTGGAGCGCATGGCCGATCGTCTGCGCTCCAGTGTCAGCCCCTACCTCCGCTCGCACGCGGATAATCCGGTCGACTGGTTCCCCTGGGGCGAGGAGGCGTTCGCCGAGGCGGTGCGCCGCGACGTCCCGGTGATGGTGTCCATCGGCTACTCCACCTGCCACTGGTGCCACGTGATGGCGCGGGAGTCGTTCTCGGATCCGGTGCTCGCCGCGCGGCTGAACGCGGACTTCGTCGCGGTGAAGGTCGACCGCGAGGAGCACCCGGACGTCGACACGGCCTACCTGACGGCCGCGAGCGCGTTCACCCGGCAGCTCGGCTGGCCGCTGACGGCCTTCGCCACCCCCGCCGGCGAGACCTTCTTCGCCGGCACCTACTTCCCGCCGCGCGCCGTCGGCGGCGTGCCCGCCTTCTCCGACGTCCTCGACGCGGTCTCGGAGGCGTGGCGGCTGCGGCGCGACGAGGTGCAGGCGACGGCGGGCGGCCTCGCCGCGGCCCTGCGCGAGGCGACCGCGGCGCTGCCCGCCGATGCCGCACTGCCCGGCGACGCCGAGCTCGACGGCGCCGTCCGCGCACTCGCGGACGAGGAGGACCGGGTGCACGGCGGCTTCGGCGGCGCCCCGAAGTTCCCGGTGGCCCCCGTGCTCGGGTTCCTGGCCTCGCGGCCCTCGGGAGCGGCGCTCGCCGAGCGCACGCTGCTCGCGCTGGCCGCGTCCCCTCTCCGCGACCGCGACGGGGGCTTCTTCCGCTACGCGACGCAGGCCGACTGGAGCGATCCGCACTACGAGCGGATGCTGTACGACAACGCGCAGCTGCTGGACGTCGCGGCCGTCCTGCTCGGGCACGACGGCGCCCGGGTGGAGGAGCTGACCGGGATCGCGGAGGGCGTCGCCGCGTTCCTCCTGACCACTCTCGAGCGGCCGGGCGGCGGCTTCGCATCGGCGCAGGACTCGGAGAGCATCGTCGACGGCCAGCGCTCGGAGGGCGGCTACTACCTCGCCGAGGACCGGTCCCGCCTCGCGCCTCCCGCTCTCGACGAGAAGGTCGTCACCGGCTGGAACGGCCTGGCGATCCGCGCGCTCGCCCGCGCCGGACGCGTGTTCGGACGGGAGGAGTGGATCGACGCCGCCCGGCGCGCGGCGGACGCGGTGCTGCAGCGGCACCTCGTCGACGGCCGCGTCACGGTGCGCGCCTCCCTCGACGGTGCCGTCTCCGCGGCCCGCCCGGCGCTGGAGGACCTCGGGATGCTGGCCGGCGGGCTCCTCGAGCTCGCCCTGGCGGAGGGCCGCCCGCGCTACGCGGTCGCGGCGCGCACCCTGATCGACGGCGCGCTCGACGCGGCCGACGGCCCGCTGCCGTTCGCGCTGCCCGGGGGAGGAGACCCGGCGCTGACCGCGCGGGGACTCCTGCTCGCGGCCGACCCCTCCGAGGGCGCCTACCCCTCCGGCCTGTCGGCGACTGCGGACGCGGCGCACGAGCTGTACCTGCTCACCGGATCGCAGCGCTACCGGGAGGCGGCCGAGGCGGTCGTCGCCTCGATCGCTCCGGGCGCGGTCCGCCGGCCGATGGGCTTCGGCGCCGTGCTCGGGCTCGCTTCGCGGCTGGCTCGCCCGGTGCGGCAGCTGGTCGTCGTGGGCCCCGGAGCGGCGGAGGCGGTGCAGGGCGCCCGGTCCGCCGGGATCGGCGTGCTGGTCGGCGTCTCCGACCAGGGCGCCCGGGACTGGGCGGACGCGGGTTTCGAGCTGTTCGAGGGGCGGATCTCGCGGGAGGGGCTGCCGACCGCCTACTCCTGCGAGGCCTTCGTCTGCGCCCTGCCGACGACCCGCCTCCCGGAGGAGCTGCTCACGCGGCCGTGACCACCAGCGGCGCCGCGGGGTCGGCGGCCCACTCGTTGAGCGAGCCGTCGTAGACGACCGCCGTGTGGACTCCGAGCACCGCCAGTGCGAGTGCATCGGCCGTCGCGGCGATCCCGCCTCCGCAGTAGAGGACGATCCGCTCGGCCTGGAGAGCGTCTCCGAACAGCGACCGCAGCCGCTCCGGCGGCAGGAGCGTGTTGTCGGCGCGGTCGACGAGCCGCCCGGCGGGGACGCTCCGCGAGCCCGGCAGGTGTCCGAGGCGGGGGCGGCGCCCCTCCTCCCCGGTGAACTCCTTCGGCGGGACCGCGCAGACCAGCGCCCCGGGAGCCTCGCCGCGCACGACCCTCTCGACGCCGGCCTTGTCGATCCAGAGCGGCCGCTCCTCGCGCACGCTGATGCCTCCGCTCACCGCGGGCTCGACGTGCCCCGTCTCGATCGGGCGCTCCTCCCGCCGCCAGGCCGGGAGCCCGCCGTCGAGCACCGCGACGGCGTCGTGCCCGGCCGAGCGCAGCAGCCACCACACGCGCGAGGCCCACTGGCCGACCGCGGAGTCGTACACGACGACCACCGAGTCGTCGTCGATGCCGAGCGCGGCGGTCGCGGCGGCGAAGCGCTCCGGGTCGAGCCGCGTGAAGGGCAGGGGAGCCGCCGGATCCGACAGCTGCTCGAGCAGGTCGCCGAACACGGCGCCGGGGACATGCCCCTCGAGGAGGTACTGCTCGTCGCCGCTGAGGTAGCCGGGCCGCCCGTCGAAGCCGGGCACGAGCAGCACGCTGGCGTCGACGACGACGAGGTGCTCGCGGCCGAGCTGGTCGGCGAGCCACTGGGTCGAGACGATCGGCCGGGCGAGGTACGGGGCGGAGGAGGTGCTCACCCGCCCCACGGTAGGCGCGACCGCCGACAGGCGCGCCCCCGTGCGTCACGCACGGTCACGGACGCCGCCGGGCGCTCAGCACTCGATGACGTTGACCGCGAGGCCGCCCTCGCTCGTCTCCTTGTACTTCGACGACATGTCGATGCCGGTCTGGCGCATCGTCTCGATGACCGCGTCGAGCGAGACGCGGTGGTCGCCGTCGCCGTGCAGCGCGAGGCGGGCCGCGCTCACGGCGGTGGAGGAGGCGATCGCGTTCCGCTCGATGCAGGGGATCTGCACGAGCCCGCCGACCGGGTCGCAGGTCAGTCCGAGGTGGTGCTCCATCGCGATCTCGGCCGCGTTCTCGACCTGGCGCGGACTGCCGCCGAGCACCGCGCAGAGCGCTCCGGCGGCCATCGCGCAGGCCGAGCCGACCTCGCCCTGGCAGCCCGCCTCCGCACCGGAGATCGAGGCGTTCGTCTTGCAGAGCGAGCCGATCGCGGTGGCGGTGAGGAGGAAGCGGCGCAGCCCCGCGCGGTCGGCGCCCGGGACGAAGCGGAGGTAGTAGTGCCCGACGGCGGGGATGATGCCCGCCGCTCCGTTCGTCGGAGCCGTCACGACGCGCCCGCCTGCGGCGTTCTCCTCGTTCACCGCGAGGGCGAAGGCGTGGAGCCACTCCACCGAGGTCGCGCGGGCGCGGTCGAGCGGATCCTCCTCGAAGGCCTCGAGCCGCTCGCGGAGCACCGAGGCCCGGCGGCGGACGCCCAGGCCGCCCGGCAGCACGCCGTCGGTCGCCAGGCCGTGCTCGACGCAGGCGGCCATGGCGTCCCAGATCGCGTCGAGGCGGGCGTCGATGTCGACCCCGGGGTGCAGAGCGCGCTCGTTCGCGGCGGCGATCTCGGCGATGCCGGAGCGGGTCCGATCGCAGGTCGCCAGCAGGTCGAGCCCGGAGACGAAGGGGTAGGGGTGCGGGGCCAGCGCAGCCAGCTCGGCACGCTCGCCCGCGCGCCGGATGAAGCCGCCGCCGATCGAGTAGTAGGTCTCCTCCCACACCGGCAGCGCGTCGTCGCCGACCCAGACGCTGAAGGTGAGGGCGTTCGGGTGCTCCGGCAGCCTCGTGCGCGGCTCGAAGACGACGTCGTCGCGCGTCATCGCGAGGCGCTGCTCGCCGGCCAGCAGGATCGTCCCCTCCGCGTCGAGGCGCTGCCATGCCCCGCGCACCAGCGCCGGGTCGCACGTCTCGGGGTCCAGGCCGGCGAGACCGGCGACCACCGCGTCGGGGGTGCCGTGGCCGATCCCGGTGGAGCCGAGCGAGCCGTAGAGGGTGCATCCCACCCGGCTCACGCGGCCGAGGAGCCCGGCGGCGCGGATCCGCTCGGCGAGGGCGAGGGCGGCGCGCATCGGTCCGACGGTGTGCGAGCTGGACGGGCCGATCCCCACGCTGAACAGGTCGAGGACGGAGACGTAGGCGCTCATCCACCGAGACTACGCCGGGGCCGGCGGAGTGCGCCGCCCGAGCCGCGCCCGCGACGAAGAGCCACGGAGATCCGGCGTCGACGAGGGTCTGCGGCGGGTCAGCGCAGCGTCTTGCGCGCCGAGATCTGGCCGGTGTCGAAGCCGAGCAGGTGCAGGCCGCCGTGGAAGCGGGCGTGCTCGACCTTGATGCAGCGGTCCATCACGACGGTCAGGCCCTTCGACTCGCCGTACTCGGCCGCCTCCTGGTTCCAGATCCCCAGCTGCACCCAGACCGTGGGCGCGCCGACGGCGAGGACGTCGTCGATCACGGCGGGGATGTCGCTCGCCTTGCGGAACACGTCGACGATGTCGGGCACGACCGGGAGCTCGGCGAGACTGCGGTAGACCGGCTGCCCCAGGATCTCGGTGGCGTTCGGGTTCACGAAGTAGAGCTCGTAGTCGCTCGACTGCTGCAGGTAGGTGGCGACGAAGTAGGAGGAGCGGGCCGGGTTCGGCGAGGCGCCGACGATCGCCACGGTCTTCGCGCGGCGGAGGATGTCGAGTCGCCTGCGGGCGTCGGGGCCCACCCAGGTGCGCTGCGAGCGCAGCATCTTCGCCAGCGGCGAGTTCGCCGGGACCGAGCAGCTCAGCCCGTTGGACAGCTGGACGACCGTGTCGGCGGTGTCGGTGGTGCTCATGCTCAGACCTCCACGGCCGGGGTGTGCAGGGTGGTGGTCGTGTCCTCGGGGAGCGCGGTCGGAGCGTCGGGGGTGCCGTGCTCCTCGACCGCGCGGGCGAGCGCCTGGTCGAGATCGTAGATGATGTCGTCCGCGTCCTCGATGCCGACGGAGAGGCGGACGAGTCCGGGGAGGACGCCCGCATGGAGGAGCTGGTCCTCGGTGAGCTGGGCGTGGGTGGTCGAGGCGGGGTGGATCACCAGCGTCTTCGCGTCGCCGATGTTGGCGAGGTGGCTGGCGAGGTCGACCGATTCGATGAAGGTCTGGCCGACGGCGCGGCCGCCCTTGACCACGAAGCTGAAGACCGAGCCCGGTCCCTTCGGCAGGTACTTCTGCGCGCGGTCGTGGTGCGGGTGCGCGGGCAGCCCGGCCCAGTAGACCGCCTCGATGCGGGGGTCGGCGTCGAGCCACTCGGCGACGCGGCGCGCGTTGTCGACGTGCGCCTGGATCCGGTACGGCAGCGTCTCGACGCCCTGGGCGAGCAGGAACGCGGAGTGCGGAGCGAGGACCGGCCCGATGTCGCGCAGCTGCTCCGCGCGCAGGCGCGTGAGGAAGCCGTACTCCCCGAAGTTGCCGTCCCACGACAGGTCTCCGTAGGAGGCGACCGGGTCGTGCAGCAGCGGGAACTTCTCGGGGGAGTAGTGGAAGCGCCCCGACTCGACGACGACGCCGCCGAGCGTGGTGCCGTGTCCGCCGAGGAACTTGGTGGCCGAGTGGATGACGATGTCGGCGCCCCACTCGATCGGGCGGACGAGGTAGGGCGTGGCGACCGTGGAGTCGATGATCAGCGGGATGCCGGCGGCGTGCGCGACCGCGGCGAGGCCCTCGATGTCGGCGATCTCGCCGGAGGGGTTCGCGATCGTCTCGGCGTAGAGCACCTTGGTCTTCTCGGTGATCGCCGCCGCGTAGTCGGCCGGGTCGCTCGAGCGGACGAAGGTGGTGTCCACTCCGAAACGGCGGAGCGTGACGTCGAGCTGGGTGATCGATCCGCCGTAGAGGTTGGCGGAGGACACCACGTGGTCGCCCGCGCCGACGAGCGCCGCGAAGGTGATGAACTGCGCCGAGAGCCCGGAGGCCGTGGCGACGGCGCCGAGGCCGCCCTCGAGGCTCGCGACGCGCTCCTCGAAGGAGGCGACCGTGGGGTTCGACAGGCGCGAGTAGACGTTGCCGTACTTCTGCAGCGCGAAGCGGGCCGCGGCGTCGGAGGTGTCGTCGAAGACGAAGGCGCTGGTCTGGTAGATCGGCAGAGCGCGGGCGCCCGTCACCGCGTCGGGGATGTTGCCCGCGTGGATCGCACGCGTCTTGAAGCCGTACTCACGATCTGCCATGCGATCGACGCTAGCGGGAGCCGCCGACACCGCCGCGCCGGAGCGACGCATCGCGTAACAGAGCGGTCCCGCAGTGCAGAGCGACCGTGCGCGACAGAGCGGTCGAGCGGATCGGAGCGCCGATCAGAGCGCCAGCTGCACCGCGGCCAGTCCCATCGCCGCGATCGCCGCCCACGACACCAGGGCGACGAGGAGAGCACGCCACCCCGTCGTCACGAGCGCGCGCACCCGGACGGCGCTGCCGAGCGCGAAGAGGGCCGCGGCGAGGAGCCAGGTCTGCGCGGTGTCGGCGGCGGCGAGCAGTCCCTCCGGCAGGGGGAGGAGCGTGCGCAGCAGCACCGCGGCGAGGAACCCGACCACGAACAGCGGCACGATCGCCGGGCGCGTCCCGCCGGTCCCGCCTCGGCGCCTCGTGACCGCCGCCGCCACCGCGACCATCGGCGCCAGCATGACCACTCGGGTGAGCTTCACCACGACCGCCACGGCCAGCGCCGACGCTCCGGCCACCTGGGCCGTCGCCACGACCTGGCCCACGTCGTGGACCGAGGCGCCGACCCAGTGCCCGAACTGCACGTCGGAGAGCCCGAGCGGCTGCTGCAGGGCGGGGAGCACTGCGATCGCGAGCGTGCCGCAGAGCGTCACCAGCGCGACCGGCGTCGCCTGCTCCTGCTCCTTCGCCCGGGTCGCTCCGGCCATCGCGCCGATCGCCGAGGCCCCGCAGATCGAGAAGCCCGCCGCGAGCAGCAGCGGCTCCTGCCCGGGCAGCCGGAGCGCCCGGCCCAGCGCCCAGGTCAGGCCGAAGGTGGCCAGGACGATCCCGACGACGACCAGGATCGCGCCCCAGCCCAGCGCTGCGATGTCGATCAGAGAGAGCTTCAGCCCGAGCAGGACGATGCCGGCGCGCATCAGCGAGCGGGACGAGAACTTCAGGCCCGGCGCCAGCGCCCCGCTCAGCAGGGGGCGCGCCGCGGGCAGCTGCGCCACGAGGATCCCGAGCGCGACCGCCGCGGTCAGCATCGGCACTGCCGGCACCGTCGCGTGCAGCAGGGCCGCGATCACCGCCGCGACGGCGCAGGCCGCGACTCCCGGGCCCAGCCGCCGGATCATACCCACGAGGGCAGCCACATGTGGGCCTGCCAGAAGGTGAAGGACGTCTGCGCGCCGATCCAGAGCGGCAGGAAGTAGGCCGTCAGCGCGGCCGCCGCCACCGCGAAGACGAGCACCACGAGGACGCCGCGGGTGCGCCGCCTCCGCTCGTCGCCCGGACTCCCGATCACGATCCCGGCCGTCAGCGCCAGTGCCAGCATCATGTAGGGCTCGAAGACGACGCAGTAGAACTGGAACACCGTGCGGTCGAGGTAGAGCAGCCACGGCAGGTAGCCCGCGACGATCCCCATCAGCACGTAGCCGGCGCGCCACTCCCGGTACCGCGCGAGCCGGTAGAGGAGGTACACCAGCGCCAGGACCCCGGCGTACCAGATGAGCGGATTGGCGACCGAGGTGATCGCCTCGTCGCAGCGTGCGGCGGTGCAGCCGTCGACGCCCGTCGCCTGGTCGACGAAGTACATGCTGGTCGGTCGGAGCATGAGCAGCCAGGTGAGCGGGTTCGCCTCGTAGGGGTGCGAGGCCCGCAGGTTGATCGAGTAGTCGTACATCTGCACGTGGTAGTGCCAGAGGCTCTGCGCCCAGTCCGGCACCCACGCCAGAGCCCCGGTCCAGGCGTTGCCGGGGGCCTCCGACGCCCACTGCCGGGCCCATCCGCCGGAGGTGCGCAGCCAGCCCGTCCAGGTGACGAGGTAGGCGATCAGGGCGATCGGCACGACCAGGAGGAAGGTGACCGGACCCTGCTTGAGGATCGCGCCGCTGCCCCAGAACGGCACGCCCGCGCGGCGCCGCATCAGCGCGTCGACGACCACCGCGTACACGCCGTACGCCGCGAGGAAGTAGACGCCCGTCCACTTCACGCCCGCGGCCAGGCCGAAGAGCACGCCGGCCGCGAGCAGCCAGGGCCGCCACCACAGGACCGGCCCCCAGCTCGGCAGCGCTCCCGCCGCCACCTTCCGCGCCAGCTGCAGGTCGGCCCAGCGCCGGTCCAGCAGCACCGCCGCGACCCCGCAGAGCGCGACGAACATCAGGATCCCGTCCAGGAGCGACACCCGCGACATCACGATCGCGTGGCCGTCGAGCGCGAGCATCAGCCCCGCGAAGGAGGAGAGGAGGGTGGAGCGGAACAGGAGGCGGCCGATCACGATCACCAGCGCGACGGCGAGGATCCCCACGACGGCGGTCGCGACGCGCCAGCCGACGCTGTCGTCCGCGCCGAACACGCCCATCCCGAGCCCGATGATCCACTTGCCCAGCGGCGGATGCACCACGAAGGACGGCGCCCCCGTGAAGGTGTCCACGTCGCCGGCCGCGAAGCCGGGGTCCGGGTTCTCGGGCCAGGCGCCCTCGAACCCGAGGTTCCAGAGGGTCCAGGCGTCCTTCACGTAGAAGGTCTCGTCGAACACGAGCGAGCGCGGGTGGCCGAGGTTCCACAGCCGCAGCACCGCGGCCAGGGCGACCACCAGCAGCGGCAGTCCGAGCTCGTACAGCCGGCGGCGCGCGGGGGAGGCGACGAGCCGGGCGCGCAGGTCGTCGAACCAGGAGCCGCGCGGCACGTCCGGGAGCGGGGTGCGCTCCCGCGGTGCGGACGCCTCGGCGGGCTCCACCGGGACCGAGCGCGCCGATCCCGCCGCGTCCAGGAGCAGGTCGTCGAAGTCGCGCTGCGGTCGGTCCGTCACCCGGCCATGCTAACGGGGCGCCTCCTCCCGGGACGGCGGCGATCCGCGGCGGGAGGCCCCGGACCCGGCCTGGGAGACTGGCGGCATGATCATCCTCGCCGGCACTCCCATCGGAAACCTCGGCGACGCCTCCCGCCGGCTCGTGGAGGCGCTGGGCTCCGCCCGCCACGTCGCCGCCGAGGACACGCGCGTGACCATCCAGCTGATGCGCGCCCTGGGCGTCGAGAACCGGCCCGCCCTCTACGCCCTGCACGACCACAACGAGCGCGAGCGCGCCGCCGAGCTGGTGGAGCTGGCCCGCGAGGAGGACCTGCTCGTGCTGAGCGACGCGGGCATGCCCACGGTCTCGGACCCGGGCTACCACCTGGTCGAGGCGGCGGTGGCGGCGGGAGTCGCGGTCACCGCGCTGCCCGGTCCCTCGGCGGTGCTCATGGCGCTCGCCGTGTCCGGGCTCCCGACGGACCGCTTCAGCTTCGAGGGGTTCCTGCCCCGCCGGCACGGCGAGCGGGTCTCGACCTTCCGGGCGCTCGTCGACGAGCGGCGCACCATGGTCTTCTTCGAGTCCCCGCACCGGATCGGCGACGCGCTCGCCGACCTGGTCGAGGCGATCGGCCCGGAGCGGCGCGTCGTCGTCTGCCGCGAGCTCACCAAGATGTTCGAGGAGGTCCGGCGCGGCACGGCGGCCGAGCTGGCCGAGTGGGCGGCCGACGGCCTGCGCGGCGAGATCTGCCTGGTCGTCGAGGGAGCCCCCGCGAGGGAGGCGTCGCTCGAGGACGCGCTGGCCGACGTGCTGGCCCGCGTCGAGGCCGGATCGCGGCTCAAGGAGGCGTCGGCCGAGGTCGCCGAGATCACGGGGCTCTCGCGCCGCGCTCTCTACGAGGCGGCGCTCGCCTCCCGCCGCGGCTGAGAGCTCCCTCCCAGACGGCGCCCGCGGCCGGTCGTCCACGGCCTCCGTCACACGCCGGGAGCGGTGCCGCGCGGTGAATAGGATGGTCGCCATGTCCGACGGCGCCTCCTTCTACCTCACGACCCCGATCTTCTACGTGAACGACGTCCCGCACATCGGGCACGCGTACACCGAGGTCGCCGCCGACGTGCTCACCCGCTGGCACCGCCAGGCGGGCGACGACACCTGGCTGCTGACCGGCACCGACGAGCACGGCCAGAAGATCCTCCGCACCGCCACCGCCAACGGCACGACCCCCCAGGAGTGGGCCGACCGCCTCGTGAGGACCGCCTGGCAGCCGCTGCTCGAGACCATCGACATCGCCAACGACGACTTCATCCGCACCACGGACGCGCGGCACGAGGTCAACGTCCAGAAGTTCCTGCAGAAGCTGTACGACGAGGACGCGATCTACACCGGCGAGTACGAGGGCTACTACTGCGTGGGCTGCGAGGAGTACAAGCAGCTGTCCGACCTCGAGGAGGGCACCGGCGACTACGCCGGCCAGTACGTCTGCAAGATCCACTCGAAGCCGGTCGAGCTGCTGAAGGAGAAGAACTACTTCTTCAAGATGAGCGAGTACACCGAGCGGCTGCTCGCGCTCTACGAGGAGCGTCCCGACTTCGTCCAGCCCGAGTCGGCGCGCAACGAGGTCGTGAGCTTCGTCCGCCAGGGCCTGGCCGACCTGTCGATCTCCCGCTCCAGCTTCGACTGGGGCGTGAAGGTCCCGTGGGACGACTCGCACGTGGTCTACGTCTGGTTCGACGCGCTGCTCAACTACATCACCGCGGTCGGCTACGGTCAGGACGAGGCGGAGTTCGAGCGCCGCTGGCCCGCGACCCACATCGTCGGCAAGGACATCCTGCGCTTCCACGCGGTGATCTGGCCCGCCATGCTCATGGCCGCGGGCCTCGAGGTCCCCCGGCAGGTGTTCGGCCACGGCTGGCTGCTGGTCGGCGGCGAGAAGATGTCGAAGTCGAAGCTCACCGGCATCGCGCCCGAGCAGATCACCGACACCTTCGGCTCCGACGCCTTCCGCTACTACTTCCTCCGGGCCATCACCTTCGGCCAGGACGGCTCGTTCTCGTGGGAGGACCTGTCTGCGCGCTACCAGTCCGAGCTCGCGAACGGCTTCGGCAACCTCGCCTCGCGGGTCGTCGCGATGCTGCACCGCTACTACGACGGCGTCGTGCCCGCGCCGGGGGAGCCGACTGAGGCGGAGGAGCGCGTGCAGCGCATCGTCGCCGAGGCCGCCGCGTCGGCCGACCGGTCGATCGACGCGCTCGCGATCCACGACGCGATCACCGCCGTGTGGAGCATCGTCGAGGAGCTCAACGGCTACATCACCGAGCAGGAGCCGTGGGCGCTGGCCAAGCGCGAGGAGCGCGAGCGCCTCGGCACGGTGCTCTACACCGCGACGGAGGGGCTCCGCGCCCTGGCCGTGCTGCTCTCGCCGGTCGTGCCGCGCGCGACGGCGTCCCTCTGGGAGGCGCTCGGCGTGATGGAGTCGCTGGGCGCCCTCACCGCGCAGCCGATCCGCGAGGCGGGCCGGTGGGGAGTCCTCCCCGTCGGCACCACCGTCGGCACGCTCGCCGCGCTCTTCCCGCGCATCGAGGCTCCCGCGTCCTGACGGCCGCGCCTCGACCCGTGGACCGAGCAGCCGAGCGGCCCGGAGTCGCCGGCGGAGGATCCGCAGGGGAGTGCACGATGACCGCGATCCGAACGCGAGGGGCCGGGTGCGAACGGCCCGCCGCTCCGTGGGGGCGCAGATGACGCGCGAGGTCCTCGACGCTCTCGGGCAGGCGGCCGAGCTCACCCGGCGCCACGTCGGGCACCCCGAGCGCACCGCCGCGCTCGCCCTGCGCCTGCACCGGGTGACCACGCCGACCGAGCTCGTCTACACCCGGTTCCCGCCGACCCTCAGCCTGGTGCTGGCCGGCCGGAAGCGCTCGGTGGTCGGCGACTCCGACGAGCGGTGGGGCGCCGGCCGCTTCCTGATCACCCCCGTCGATCTGCCGGTGGTCGCGGCCGTCGTGGAGACCGGCGACCGCGGCGACTTCCTGTCGGCCAACTGGCGTCTCGACCCGCTCGTGGTGGCCGAGATCGCGGCGCTCGCCCCCCGGACGGCCCCGCGGGCTCCCGCCCCGCGGATCGGCACGGTCACGGAGGAGATGGCCGACTCGCTGCGCCGACTCTTCCGTCTGCTCGACGCCCCCGCCGATATCCCGGTGCTCGCCCCCGCGATCACGCGCGAGCTCGTGCTGCGGCTGCTGCAGACGGACCAGGCGCCCCGGCTGCTGGCCGCGTCCAGCACCGTCCGCTCGGAGGCCGTCTCCCGTGCGGTCGAGGCGATGAGCGCGTCGCTCTCGCGCGGCTGGACCCTCGGCGCGCTCGCCGCGGAGGCGGGCACCAGCGTGCCCACACTCACCCGCCGCTTCCGCGAGCTGACCGGGATGTCGCCGCTGGGCTACCTGCGGCGGCTCCGCCTCGGGGAGGCCAGGAGGCTGCTCCTGGTCCGGGGCGACACCGCCGCGCAGGCCGCGGCCGCGGTCGGCTACGCGAGCGCGTCGCACTTCGGGCGCGACTACCGCCGCGCCTACGAGACGACCCCCGCGGCCGACGCCGCGCTCCACCCCGGGCCGCTCGTCCAGATCCACTGAGCGGCGGGCGCTGTCGCGGGGACTCCGAGCGGCGCGTGCCGCGGCGTCAGACGCGGGCGCCGACGATGCCTCCGTCGACGTCGAGCGTCGTGCCGTGGACGTACGAGGCCTCGTCCGAGACGAGCCAGCGCACGGCCAGGGCGATCTCGTCCGGACGTCCGGGCCGGCCGGCGGGGGCGGACGCGGTCATCTGCTCCAGGATCGCCGCGGCGTGCTCGTTGCCGGGCGTGAGAGTCGCGCCGGGCGCGACGGCGACCACGCGCACGCCGCTCGGGCCGTACTCGGCCGCCCACGCCCGCGTGAGGTGCTCCAGCGCCGCCTTGGTCGCGGGGTAGAGCGCGGTCCCCGGCGTTCCCACCCGTCCCATCCACGAGGTGATGTTGACGACCACTCCGCTCCCGCGCTCGGCCATGGCCGGGGCGATCGCCGCGACGAGCTGGTGCGGCACGCGGATGTTCGTGGTGAGGAGGGACTCGACATCGGCGTCGCTGAGGTCGGCGGTCGGCCCCACCGGGAACACTCCGGCGTTGTTGACGAGGACGTCGATCCGCCCGTCGAGGAGGGTCAGCGCCCGCTCGGCGACGGCGCGGGTCTCCTCCGGCGTGCCCGCGAGGTCGGCGACGAGCGCGGAGGCGGTGCCCCCGTCGGCGCGGATGCCGCGGACGACGGACCCGACCCGCTCGGGGTCGCGTCCGTGCACGAGGACGTGAGCGCCGGCCCCGGCGAGCCGGCGGGCGATGGCTGCGCCGATCCCGCTCGAGGATCCGGTGACGAGGGCATGGCGCCCGGCGAGGGAGCCGGGTGCGGAGTGGGCGAGGAGCTCGGTGTCTGTCATGGCTCCAGCCTCCCGGCGGCGCGGGAGGCGGGCTGTCCCGATCCGATCGGGTGCTGACCCGATCCGATCGGGTGCTGACCCGATCCGCTCAGGGCGCCTCGGCGGCCGCTCTCGGCCCTCGTCCGCCCGGGACTCCGGCCCCCGCGAGCCCTCCCGGTAGCCTGGAGCGCATGACCGACAGCCAGCACGTCCGCTCCCGCGAGGCCTCGTCCGGCCGCGACCTGACGTACCCGCCGCTGCCCGAGGCGCTCGTCGTCCCCGTCTACGACAACCACACGCACCTCGAGATCGCCGACGGCCTCGAGCCGCTCGACCACCGCGAGCAGCTCGACCGGGCCTCCACCGTCGGGGTCCGCGGCGTCGTCCAGGTCGGCACGGACGTCGAGACGAGCCGCTGGTCGGCCGAGCAGGCGGCGAGCGAGCCGCGCATGCTGGCCGCCGTCGCGATCCACCCCAACGAGGCGCCCGAGCTGGAGCAGCGCGGCGAGCTCGACGCCGCCCTCGCCGTGATCGCCGAGCTGGCGGAGCAGCCGCGGGTGCGCGCCATCGGCGAGACAGGGCTCGACTTCTTCCGCACCGGCGAGAGCGGCCGCGCCGCGCAGTTCCGCTCCTTCGAGGAGCACATCCGCATCGCGAAGGAGCACGACCTCGCGCTGCAGATCCACGACCGCGACGCGCACCGCGAGGTCATCGAGACCCTGCGCCGCGTCGGCGCCCCCGAGCGCACCGTCTTCCACTGCTTCTCCGGGGACGCGGAGATGGCGCGGATGTGCACGGACGAGGGCTGGTACCTCTCCTTCGCCGGCACCGTGACGTTCAAGAACGCCGAGCCGCTGCGGGAGGCGCTCGTCGCGACTCCGCGGCACCTCATCCTGGTCGAGACCGACGCGCCGTACCTCACTCCGTCGCCCTTCCGCGGCCGCCCGAACGCGCCCTACCTCCTCCCGCACACCCTGCGCTCGATGGCCGCGACCCTCGAGACCGACGTCGGCCACCTCGCCGCGACGATCGCGTCGAACACGGAGGCCGTGTACGGCGAGTGGGGCGGCGAGGTCGGCTCCGAGCCGACGGAGCCGGTCGGACCCCTCGCATGAGCGGCCGCCACGCCGCCGAGCCGACGGGCGCTGCGATCCCGCGCCTGCTGGGCCCGGCCGAGATCCGCGACCTCGCGGGCCTCCTCGACGTCACGCCGACCAAGAAGCTCGGCCAGAACTTCGTGCACGACGCCAACACGGTCCGCCGCATCGTCAAGCTCGCTCGGGTGCGCCCGGGGGAGACCGTCGTCGAGATCGGCCCCGGCCTCGGATCGCTGACCCTCGGCCTGCTCGAGGCGGGCGCGCAGGTCGTGGCCGTCGAGATCGACGGGCGCCTCGCCGAGCAGCTGCCGCGCACCGTCGAGCTGATGGCGCCGGGCGCCGATCTCGCGGTCGTGCACGCCGACGCGATGAAGGTGCACGACCTGCCGGGGGATCCGGTCCGGCTCGTCGCCAACCTCCCGTACAACATCTCGGTGCCGGTGCTCCTGCACTTCCTCGAGCACTTCGCCAGCATCCGGTCCGGAGTGGTGATGGTGCAGTCCGAGGTCGGGCACCGGCTCGCCGCCGGTCCCGGCTCCAAGGTCTACGGCGGCCCGAGCGTCAAGGCGGCGTGGTTCGGCTCCTGGACGACGGGCGGCGCGGTCTCGCGTCAGATCTTCTGGCCGGTGCCGAACGTCGACAGCGTGCTCGTCGCGTTCGACCGCGGCGAGGAGCCGGGCGACGAGACCCTGCGCCGCGCCGTCTTCGCGGTCGTCGACGCGGCGTTCGCGCAGCGGAGGAAGATGCTCCGCCAGTCGCTCGCGACCCTCTTCGGCGACAGCGCCGCGGCGATCGTCGCGCTCGAGCGGGCCGGCGTCCCGCAGACCGCGCGCGGCGAGGAGCTGGACGTCGCCGCTTTCGTCCGCCTGGGCCGCGAGCTCGATCCGGCGCGGGTCCCCGTGCGCGGCGCGGCGTTGCCCGACGGGTCGCTGGCGGAGACCGACGGGGACGACGCGGACGGCGACGGGGAGCCCGCCCCGGGTGCGGACGAGGGCGCCTCCGCCACCCTGTAGCGTGGATGCATGGCCCACCGCGCGACGTCGAACCGGGTCCACGCGCGGGCGCCAGGCAAGATCAACGTGTTCCTCAAGGTCGGCGCCGTGCGCGACGACGGGTACCACGAGCTGGCCACCGCGTTCCAGTCGCTCTCCCTCTACGAGGACGTGTTCGCGGAGGAGGCGGCCGACTTCTCGGTCTCCTTCTCGGGCTCGATCGACACCTCCCGCCTGGCCGTCGACGGCTCCAACCTCGCGATCAAGGCGGCTCGGGCGCTCGCCCGGGCGACCGGCTACCGCGGCGGCGTGCACCTCGAGATCGAGAAGAACGTCCCCATCGCCGGCGGCATGGGCGGCGGCTCGGCCGACGCGGCGGCGACCCTGCTCGCCTGCGACGCGCTCTGGGGCACGGCCTGCACGAGGGAGCAGCTGCTGGGCATCGCCGCGAGCCTCGGCGCCGACGTCCCCTTCTCCTTCACCGGCGGCACCGCGATCGGAGTCGGCCGAGGCGACGAGCTGAGCCCGGCGCTCGCCAAGGGCCGCTTCGAGTGGGTGCTGGTCCTCTCGGAGGAGGGCCTGTCGACCCCCGAGGTCTACAGCGAGCTCGACCGGCACCGCGAGCGCCACCTGCACGACTTCCGCCCGATCTCGGCGACCCCCGCCATCGATCCCAACGTGCTGCAGGCCCTCCGCGCCGGCGACGCCGCCATGCTCGCCGACGCGATGCACAACGACCTGCAGGCGCCGGCGCTGCACCTGCAGCCCGGGCTCGCCCGCATCCTCGAGCTCGGCGAGGGCCGCGGAGCGCTCGGCGGCCTCGTCTCGGGGTCCGGCCCGACCGTCGCGTTCCTCGCTCCGGACGCCGATGCGGCGGCCGACCTGCAGCGCGAGCTGAGCTCCGCGCGGCTGAGCGCCGTGCGGGTGTCCGGCCCGGTCCACGGGGCTCGCCTGCTCTCGACCTAGTCGCGGAGGCGGTGCCTCCGGAGCGGGGCTCGCGAGCCTCGCGCCCGGCGCCCTCCACAGACGGTCCGCAGAGAAGTTCCGACCTCGTGGCTTAGAGTGCCGCTCATGTCCCGCCGAGCCACCCTCTTCGCGATCCTCTCCGGGATCGTGGCCGCCGTCGTCGCCCTCGCGGCCGCCGAGGTCGTCGCGGTCTTCACCGGAGCGGGCGGCAGTCCGCTGGTCGCGGTCGGCGGCTTCGTCATCGACATCGTGCCCCCGGGCGTGAAGGACACGGTCATCGCGCTCTTCGGCACCGGCGACAAGCTCGTGCTGCTGGTCTCGATCGGCCTCGCGATCGCGCTGCTGGCCGTCGGCGCGGGAGTCCTCGAGTACCGCCGCCCGCCGTTCGGCGTGCTGCTGCTGGCCGTCGTCGCGGGCGCCGGTGCGCTCGCCGCCGTCAGCCGCGAGGGCGCGTCCGGGATCGACGCGGCGCCGAGCGTCGTGGGCATGGTGGCCGGTGCCGCGGTGCTCCGCTCGGCCTCCGTCCGCCTCCGCGGCTGGCAGGAGGAGCGCGAGAGCGACTCCCCGGACCGCCGGTCGTTCCTCCGCCTGGTCGGGATCGCCGGAGTCGCCGCGGTCGCCGCCGGCATCGGCGCCCGCTTCCTCACGTCCGCCTCCGCCGCCGTTACGGCCGTGCGCGAGGCCGTGTCCCTGCCGGCTCCCGCCTCGGCCGCCGCGCCCGTCCCGGCGGGCGCCGTGCTCGACGACATCGACGGCATCAGCTCCTACGTCACTCCCAACTCCTCGTTCTACCGGATCGACACCGCGCTCTCGGTGCCGTCGGTCGAGCCCGCCGACTGGTCGCTGAAGATCACCGGCATGGTGGAGGAGGAGATCGAGATCACCTGGGACGAGCTGCTGGCACTGCCGCTCGAGGAGCATCTGGTCACCCTGTCCTGCGTGTCCAACGAGGTCGGCGGCGACCTGATCGGCACCGCCCTCTGGCTGGGCTACCCGATCCGCGAGCTGCTGGCCCGGGCCCGGCCGACCGCCGGCGCCGACATGGTGCTCTCGCGGAGCATCGACGGCTTCACCGCCTCCAGCCCGCTCGACGTGCTGCAGGACGAGGACCGCGCGAGCCTGCTCGCCGTCGGGATGAACGGCGAGCCGCTCCCGGTCGAGCACGGCTTCCCCGTCCGGATGGTCGTCCCCGGCCTGTACGGCTACGTCTCGGCGACGAAGTGGGTCGTCGAGCTGAAGGTCACGACCTTCGCGGAGGACCTGGCCTACTGGTCGACGCGCGGCTGGACCGAGCGCGGGCCGATCAAGATCGAGTCGCGGATCGATGTGCCGCGCCAGGGCCAGCCCGTCGAGGCGGGGACGGTCGCCGTGGCGGGAGTCGCCTGGGCGCCGCACACCGGCATCGCGAAGGTGGAGGTGCAGATCGACGGCGGCGCCTGGCAGGAGGCGCGCCTCGCCGAGCAGGTCACCGCGGACACCTGGATCCAGTGGGTCCTCGAGTGGGACGCGACGGTCGGCGACCACGTCGTGACCGTGCGCGCCACCGACGCGGACGGCACGGTGCAGACCACGGTCGAGCGCCCTCCCGCCCCCGACGGCGCCACGGGACTGCACCGCCGCTCGGTGTCCGTCTCGGAGCCGGCACCCGCGGGCTGAGGTCCGGGGGCCGCGACCCGGCCGCACTGTGATCGACCCGCGGCGGACCGCTCAGGCGGCACCGCCTAGGCTGGATCCCTATGGCACATCTGCTGGGCGCCGAGGCGCTGCGACTCGAGTACCCCACACGCGTGATCTTCGACGACGTCTCTCTGGGGATCGAGGAGGGCGACCGCATCGGGATCGTCGGACGCAACGGCGACGGCAAGTCGACCCTCCTGCGCCTGCTCGCGCAGCGCATCGAGCCGGACAGCGGCCGCGTCACGCACCGCCGCGGCGTCACGCTCGGGATGCTCGACCAGGCCGACACGGTCGACGAGGACCTCACCGTCGCCCAGGCCGTCGTCGGCGGGCTCCAGGAGCACGAGTGGGCGGGCGATGCGCGCACCCGAGACGTGATCGCGGGCCTGCTGCGCGACGTCCCCTGGGACGGAGTGGTCGGCTCCCTCTCGGGCGGCCAGCGGCGCCGGGTCGCCCTCGCGAAGCTGCTCGTCGGCGACTGGGACGTCGTCTTCCTCGACGAGCCCACCAACCACCTCGACGTCGAGGGCATCGCCTGGCTCGCCGAGCACCTCAAGCGCCGCTGGGCGGCGTCGTCGGGCGGGCTCGCGGTCGTCACCCACGACCGGTGGTTCCTCGACGAGATCTGCACCGCCACCTGGGAGGTGCACGACCGCCTCGTCGAGCCGTTCGAGGGCGGGTACGCGGCGTACATCCTGCAGCGCGTCGAGCGCGACCGGATGGCGTCGACCATGGAGGCCAAGCGCCAGAACCTGATGAAGAAGGAGCTCGCCTGGCTCCGGCGCGGCGCCCCCGCCCGCACGGCGAAGCCCAAGTTCCGGATCGACGCCGCGAACCAGCTGATCGAGGACGAGCCCCCGGTGCGCGACTCGGTCTCGCTCTCGCAGCTCGCCGTCTCGCGCCTGGGCAAGGACGTCGTCGACCTGCTCGACGTCACCGTCCGCTACGGCGAGCGGACCGTCCTCAACCGCATCGAGTGGCGGATCGCGCCCGGCGAGCGCACCGGCATCCTGGGCGTGAACGGTGCCGGCAAGTCGACCCTCCTGGGCCTGGTCGCGGGCAGCGTGGAGCCGACGAGCGGCCGGGTGAAGCGCGGCACCACCGTGCGCGTCGCGATCCTCGACCAGCAGCTGCGCGAGCTGACCGGGGTCCAGCACCGGCCCGTCCGGGAGATCATCGCGGAGCAGCGCACCAGCTACTCCATCGGCGGCAAGGAGATGACCCCGGGCCAGCTGCTCGAGCGGCTCGGCTTCTCGAGCGCGCAGCTCTCGACGCCGGTGAAGGATCTCTCGGGCGGTCAGCGCCGGAGGCTCCAGCTCCTGCTCATCCTGCTCAGCGAGCCCAACGTGCTGATCCTCGACGAGCCGACCAACGACCTCGACACCGACATGCTCGCGGCGATCGAGGACCTGCTCGACTCCTGGCCGGGCACCCTCCTCGTCGTCTCGCACGACCGGTACCTGCTCGAGCGCGTCACCGACCAGCAGTACGCCGTGATGGACGGCGCGTTCCGCCACCTGCCCGGCGGCGTCGAGCAGTACCTCGACCTGCGCCGCGCGCTCGAGAAGGGTGCGCCCGCGGCGGCGTCGTCGGGCTCCTCCTCCGCCGCGCCGGCGTCGAGCGGACTCGCGGGGGCCGAGCGCCGCACCGCCGAGAAGGAGGTGTCGGCGATCGACCGGCGCCTGCACAAGCTCACGCAGCTGACGAAGACCGTCCACGAGAAGATGGCGACGCACGACCAGGACGACTACGATGGCATCCTGGCGCTCAACGCCTCGCTCCGCGCCTACGAGGACGAGACGGCCGAGCTCGAGCTGCGCTGGCTGGAGCTCTCGGAGCAGCTCGAGGGCTGACGCCGCTCTCCTCCGCGGCACCGGCAGCTGTCCCGTACCGCCTGGGCGGGCCGCCGTCGCGGGCCCGTACCGACCGGCTCAGCCGAAGTCGAGGGAGAGCTTCCGGAGGAGCTGCGCCAGCCGCTCCTGCTGGGCGTGGGTGAGCGCGCCGAGCAGCTCCTGCTCCGCGTCGACCAGGCGGGTGATCGCCGCGTCGACCCGGGCGAGCCCCGACGGCGTCATCTGCACCAGCACGCCGCGCCCGTCGTTCGGGTCGTCGAGGCGCTCGACGAGGTCGCGCTCGACCAGCCGGTCGATGCGGTTGGTCATGGTCCCGCTGGTGACCATGGTCGCCTGGAGGAGCTGCTTGGGGCTCATCCGGTAGGGCGCGCCCGCGCGCCGCAGGGCCGAGAGCACGTCGAACTCCCACGTCTCGAGCTCGGACCGGCCGAAGGCGCTGCCGCGCGCGCGCTCGAGCTGCTTGGCCAGCCGGCGCATCCGCGAGAAGACCTGGAGCGGCGTGAAGTCGAGATCGGGCCGCTCCCGGACCCAGGCGTCGACGATCCCGTCGACCTCGTCATTCGCACTCACCCGTCCATTGTGGCGGCTGCGCGGCTCGGGCGACGCCGGGAGGCGGGCGGGCCCGGGAGGCGGACGGGCCGGGAGGCGGACGGCCGGGAGGCGGGGGCCTCCCGGGCCGCCGTCGCCCGCCCGAGCGGCGGCCGCCCGCGCCCGAGGCGGAGCCGGGGGCGCGGGGATGGCAGGATGGACGGCGCGCGATCGCGCGGTCCGCCATGGTGTAACGGCAGCACGGCAGCCTTTGGAGCTGTCCGGTCCAGGTTCGAATCCTGGTGGCGGAGCGGCACCAGGACGGTGCGCTCACGGAGGAGAACGCGAAGAACATGGCAGACAGCACGCTCGCCGTCGTGATCCTGGCGGCAGGCCAGGGCACCCGCATGAAGTCCCGCACCCCGAAGGTCCTGCACCGCCTCGCCGGGAGGCCGCTGCTCGGGCACGTGCTCGACACGGCCGCCTCGCTCGACGCGGCGCACGTCGTCACCGTGGTGCGCCACGAGCGCGACCGGGTCGCCGAGGCCGTCCTCGAGCACACGCCCTCCGCGCTGGTGGTGGACCAGGACGAGACGCCCGGCACCGGCCGCGCGGTCGAGCAGGGCCTCGCGGCGCTCCCGGAGTCCTTCGCCGGCACGGTCGTCGTGCTGAGCGCCGACGTCCCGCTGCTGGACGCGCCGACCCTCCGCCGCCTGGTCGACGAGCACCTCGCCGCGGCGAACGCGCTCACCATGCTCTCCTGCGTGCTCGAGGACCCGACCGGCTTCGGCCGGATCGTCCGCGGCGGCGACGGCGCCTTCGCCTCCATCGTGGAGCAGAAGGACGCCAGCCCCGACGAGCTCGACCTCACCGAGATCAACGCCGGCGTCTACGCCTTCGACGCCGCCGCGCTCCGCTCGGTCATCGGCGCGATCGGCACCGAGAACGCTCAGCGGGAGAAGTACCTCACCGACGCCGCCGCCGCGCTCAAGGCCGCCGGCCGCGCGAT
This sequence comes from Rathayibacter sp. AY1H3, assembly GCF_002932015.1. Lineage (NCBI taxonomy): Bacteria > Bacillati > Actinomycetota > Actinomycetes > Micrococcales > Microbacteriaceae > Rathayibacter > Rathayibacter sp. AY1H3. Next base: position 21,525 of record NZ_PSUU01000003.1, on the reverse strand, counting down.
CGAGGCCGTCCCTGTGCAGGACCGCTGGCTCGTGGCCGGGATCAACGACCGCGCCCAGCTCGCCGACGCGGCGCTCGAGCTCAACGCGCGCATCGTGCGCCGCTGGCAGCTCGAGGGCGTCACGATCCAGGACCCGGCGACCACCTGGATCGACGTGGACGCGGTCCTCGCCCCGGACGTCGAGATCCTCCCGGGCACGCAGATCAAGGGCCCGACCGTCATCGCCACCGGCGCGGTCATCGGCCCGGACACCACGCTCGACTCCTGCGAGGTCGGCGAGGACGCGGTCGTGAAGCGCTCCGACGCGACGCTCGCCGTGATCGGCGCGAAGGCCCAGGTCGGCCCGTTCTCGTTCCTCCGCCCCGGCACCGTGCTCGGCGCCCGCGGCAAGATCGGCACCTACGTCGAGACCAAGAACGCCGTGATCGGCGAGGGATCGAAGGTCCCGCACCTCTCCTACGTCGGCGACGCGGTCATCGGCGAGGAGTCGAACATCGGCGCCGGCTCGATCTTCGCCAACTACGACGGGGTGAGCAAGGCGTCCTCCGTGGTGGGCTCGCATGTGCGTGCGGGGTCGCACAACGTCTTCGTCGCCCCCGTTAGAATCGGTGACGGAGCGTACACGGGCGCCGGCACGGTCATCCGCAAGGACATCCCCGCCGGAGCCCTCGGGATCACCGTCGCTCCGCAGCGCAACATGGCCGGGTGGGTGCAGACCCACCGTCCGGGCACCGCAGCGGCCGACGCCGCCGAGGCGGCCCTGGCGTCGGATCCCACCGGATCCGACCAGGCGCCCACCGGAGGAAGCGGAGCACAGTGACCGGCATCACCGCCAGCAACAAGAAGAGCCTGGTCCTCGTCTCGGGGAGGGCGCATCCGGCACTGGCGGAGGCGGTCGCCGCCGAGCTCGGGACCGAGCTCGTCACGACCGAGGGGCGCACCTTCGCCAACGGCGAGCTCTACGTCCGCTACGGCGAGTCGGTCCGCGGAGGCGACGTGTTCGTCCTCCAGTCGCACACGTCCCCGATCAACGAGTGGCTGATGGAGCAGCTGATCATGGTCGACGCGCTCAAGCGCGCCTCCGCCAAGCGGATCACCGTGGTCGCCCCGTTCTACCCCTACGCGCGCCAGGACAAGAAGGGCCGCGGCCGCGAGCCGATCTCGGCCCGCCTCGTCGCGGACCTCTTCAAGGCGGCGGGAGCCGACCGGATCATGTCGGTCGACCTGCACGCGGCGCAGATCCAGGGCTTCTTCGACGGCCCCGTCGACCACCTCTTCGCGATGCCGGTGCTGCTCGAGCACTTCCGCGAGAAGCTCGACCCCTCGACCCTCACCATCGTCTCGCCCGACATGGGCCGCGTCCGCGTCGCCGACATCTGGAGCGACAAGCTCGGCGTCCCGCTGGCGATCATCCACAAGCGCCGCGACCCGAAGGTCGCCAACCAGGTCTCCGTCCACGAGATCGTCGGCGAGGTGAAGGGCCGCGTCTGCCTCCTCGTCGACGACCTCATCGACACCGGGCGCACCATCGCGAAGGCGGCCGAGGCGCTGAAGAAGGCGGGCGCGATCGGCGTGGTCGTCGCGGCCACCCACGCCGTCTTCTCGGACCCGGCGGTCGAGCTCCTGAGCTCCGAGTTCATCGACTCGGTCGTCGTCACCGACACTCTGCCGCTGCCGCCGGAGAAGACCTGGGACCGCCTGACGATCCTGCCCATCGCTCCGCTGCTGGCCCGCGCCATCCACGAGGTCTTCGACGACGGCTCGGTGACGTCGATGTTCGACGGCGACGCCTAGGACCCCGCGCCCCGGGTGCGCCCTGCACGGTGCACCCGGGTCCCGCCCCGGCTCCACCGCCTAGGGTGAGGCCGTGCCCCAGCGTTCGGATGCGACCCTCGCCCTGGCGGCGGTCTTCCTGGTCTGGTCGCCGGCCGCCGCCGCAGCGGGCTGGTGGCTGCTCCTCGGGCTCGCTGTCGTTGCGGCCGCCGCGGCCCTGAGCGCCGTCGCCGATGCCGGGCGCACCGTCCACGACGGCCCCTCCTCCGAGTGGCTCGGGATCGTCGGGCGCGCCTTCGCCTCGGCCGCGCTGGCCCTGACCGCGGCCCAGTCGGTCCTCGGGGGAGCGGCCCGGCCCCTGGCCGTCCTGCTGCTCGTGGCCGTCGCGCTCTTCGGTCTGCGCGGCGGGCGCCTCCCCGCTCGCCCGGTCCTGCTCCTCGTCGGTGCGGTCGTCGTCCTGCTGGCCGCCGCCGCCGTGATCGTGCTGGTGTCCCCTCCGGACCCCGCGCCGCTCGACCCGCTGCGCGACGGAGGGCCGCTGGGAGCCGGCACCGCCGCGGCCCTGCTCCTGATCCTCCTGCCGACCTCCCGCTCCGGCGCGGTGACGGCTCTCCGCCCCGCCCTGCTGCGCATCGGGATCGCCACGGCGGCCGCCGCCGCGCTCGGCACCGGTCTGCTCCTGGCGGCCGGTCCCGAGGTCCTCGCGTCCTCGGAGACCCCCCTGAGCGCTGTCACCCGGGGCACGCCCGCGTCCGGGCTCGTCGGGGCCGCCGCGGTGATCGCGGTCCTGCTCGCGCTCCTCGACCTCGGGAGGAGGGATGCGCGCGCCCTCGTCCGTCTCGCCGGCGCGGGGGAGATCCCGGCAGTGCTCGCCACCAGGAACCGCAGGACCGGCGTGCCGGCGGCGGCCCAGCTCGTCCTCTGCCTGGTCGCCGTGCTCGCGGTCGTGATCCTCGACGCCGACGCGCTGCTCGCCTTCGCCGTGGCCGCCCTGCTGGTGGCGACCATCGTGCGGCGCCTCGACCACGGAGCGGCCGGGGCGAGCGGGCCCGCCCTCGCGTCGGCCGCGGTCTCGCTGCTGCTCCTGCTCGCCCTCCCGGCGGCCACGGCGGCCGCCGCAGCGGTGCTCCTGGCGGCGCTCCTGATCGCGCGCGCGTTCCGGACCTGAGGGGTCAGCCGGCCCGGGCGTCGAGCGCCCGCTCGGGGAGCCGGACGCCATCGCCCGGCTCCGCTGACGACGGGGGAGCTCCCTCCCCGACGCGGAAGGCGCCCCCGCCCGAGGATCCGAGGATCCTGCAGGCGGGGGCGCCTTCCCGTGCGACGCGGGTCAGTGCGTGGAGGGGTCCTGCTCGACCTCGGTGCGGTCGCCCGACCACAGCGTGTGGAAGGTGCCCTCCCTGTCGACGCGCTTGTAGGTGTGCGCTCCGAAGAAGTCGCGCTGGCCCTGCACGAGAGCGGCCGGGAGGCGCTTGGAGGCGAGCGAGTCGTAGTACGACAGCGCGGCGCCGAAACCGGGGATCGGCACGCCCGAGAGCGCGGCGGTCGAGACGATGCGGCGCCAGGCGGCCTCGCCGTTGGCGACGGCCTCGGCGAAGTACGGGTCCTCGAGGAGGGTCGTGATGCCGGCGTTCTCGTCGTAGGCGTCGACGATGCGGTTGAGGAACTGGGCGCGGATGATGCAGCCCGCGCGCCAGATCTTGGCGACCGCTCCCTTGTCGATCTCCCAGCCGTATTTCTCGGCCCCGGCGATGATCGCGTCGAAGCCCTGCGAGTAGGCGACGACCTTGGAGGCGTAGAGCGCGGCGCGCACGTCGTCCTCGAAGCCCTCGTACTTCTCGACCGGGGTCGGGCGCGAGGTGACGCGGGCCTGCACGGCCTCGCGCTGCTCGGGGTGGGAGGACACGGCACGGGCGAAGACGGCCTCGGCGATGCCGCCGACGGGGACGCCGAGGTCGAGCGCGTTCTGCACGGTCCAGACGCCGGTGCCCTTCGAGCCTGCCTGGTCGAGGACGACGTCGATGAAGGGGTTGCCGGTGTCGGCGTCGACCTGGCGGAGCACCTCGGCGGTGATCTCGATGAGGTACGACTCGAGGTCGCCCTTGTTCCAGGCGTCGAAGACCTCGGCGATGGCGGCGGGCTCGTGTCCGCCGACGGTGCGGAGCAGGTCGTACGCCTCGGCGATGAGCTGCATGTCGGCGTACTCGATGCCGTTGTGGATCATCTTGACGAAGTGGCCGGCGCCGTCGGTGCCGATGTGGGTGACGCAGGGCTCGCCCTCGGCGACCGCGGCGATCGACGAGAGGATCGGGCCGAGGGTCCTGTAGGACTCGACCGAGCCGCCGGGCATGATCGACGGGCCCTTGAGCGCGCCCTCCTCGCCGCCGGAGATGCCGGTGCCGACGAAGTGGATGCCGGTCTCGCGGACGGCCTTCTCGCGGCGGATGGTGTCGGTGAAGAGCGCGTTGCCGCCGTCGACGATGATGTCGCCGGGCTCGAAGACCTTCGTCAGCTGCTCGATCACGGCGTCGGTGCCTCGGCCGGCCTGGACCATGATGATCGCGGTGCGCGGGGTGGCGAGCGAGGCGGCGAAGTCCTCGATGGTCTCGGACGCGACGAAGCCCGCCTCCGGGTGCTCCGTGATGAGGGTCTCGGTGCGGCCGTAGGAGCGGTTGAACACCGCGACCGTGTTGCCCTCGCGGCTGGCGAGGTTGCGGGCGAGGTTCGAGCCCATCACCGCCAGACCGACGACTCCGATGTTGGCTGTGGCGGTGGGCTTGTCAGACACGGTTCTCCTCGACGTTCGCGTTCAGGGGCGAGCCCAGGCTAGCCCCGGGTCGCTCCGGGGAGCCCGGGTCCGAGCCGTCTCCCGGCTGCACATCGGTCGTGCGGCGCGCGCACGGTCTTGCGCGCGCCGCGACGACCGCGACCGGAGCCGGTCAGGCGCCGTGGCCGAGGGGGACGCGCTCCGACGGGATCGGCGGCGGCGGGGGAGTGCCGTCGCCGAACGGGCGGCCGCCGAGCTCCTCGCGGCGCGAGGGGACGAGCCAGCCGGAGAGATCCGGGCCCTTGGGGACGACGCCGGTCGGATTGATGTCCCGCTGCACCTCGTAGTAATGCGACTTGATGTGGGTGAAGTCGATCGTGTCGCCGAACCCCGGAGTGGCGAACAGGTCGCGGGCGTAGCCCCAGAGCGCGGGCATCGCCGACAGCAGGTTCCGGTTGGCCTTGAAGTGGCTGTAGTAGACGGCGTCGAAGCGGGCGAGCGTCGTGAAGAGCCGCACGTCCGCCTCGGTGATGGTGTCGCCGACCAGGTAGCGGCGGGTGCTCAGCCGCTCCTCCAGCCAGTCCAGCCGCGCCCAGAGGCGGTCGTAGGCCCGGTCGTAGGAGCGCTGCGATCCGGCGAAGCCGCACTTGTAGACGCCGTTGTTCACGTCGTGGAAGACCAGCTCGGCGATCTCGTCGATCTCCTCGCGGTGCTCCTCGGGGTAGAGGTCGGGGGCGCCGTCGCGGTGGAACGCGGTCCACTCGGTGGAGAAGTCGAGCGTCATCACCGGGTAGTCGTTGGTGACGACCTGGCCGCTCGGGATGTCCACGAGGGCCGGGACGGTGATCCCGCGCGGGTAGTCGGGGAAGCGGGCGAAGAACGCGTCCTGGAGGCGGGGGATGCCCAGCACCGGGTCGACGCCGCCCGGATCGAGGTCGAAGGTCCAGCTGCGCTTGTCGTGCGTGGGCCCGCAGATGCCCATCGAGAGGGCGTCCTCGAGACCGAGCAGGCGCCGCACGATCACGGCGCGGTTCGCCCACGGGCAGGCGCGGGAGACCACGAGGCGGTAGCGTCCCGTCTCCACCGGGTACCCGTCGCGACCGTCGGCGGTGATCCGCGTCGGGATGTAGTTCGTGTCGCGGTGGAAGCCGTTCTTCTCGACGTAGGAGCCGAAGTCGTCGCTCGTCATACCCGCACGGTAGGCGGTCCGCCTGGACGTCCGGCTCCGAGTCCGGCGGCGCGACCGCCTGCTGGCGGGCGGCCGCGATGCCGGGTAGGATCGGCAGCTGAACTTCGGCGAGGGATGCACGTGCATCCGTGATCGACGCGGTGGAAGCAGGCGAGGCCCCCACGGGGCGCCACGGACTTCTCCTCACGCTGACATGCGTTCGAGTCGACAAACCGTCCGTGGCCGCAGGCCACGACCCGATCCGGTGGCGTGCGCGCCGCCCAAGGAGAACATCATGGCTGAACTGACCAACAAGGTCGTCGTCGAGGTCCGCACCTCGTTCGGCAAGGGCGCCGCCCGCAAGATCCGCGCGCAGGACAAGATCCCCGCGGTCCTCTACGGCCACGGCACCGAGCCCCAGCACCTCACCCTCCCGGGCCACCAGGTGCTCCTGCTCACCCGCAAGGCGAACGCGATCCTCGAGCTCGACATCGAGGGCGCCGCGCAGACCACGCTGGTGAAGGACATCCAGCGCGACCCGGTGCGCCAGATCATCGAGCACATCGACCTCGTCGTCATCAACAAGGGCGAGAAGGTCGAGGTGGACATCCCCGTGCACGTCGAGGGCGACGCCGCTCCCGGCACCCTCGTCTCGATCGAGTCGAACACCCTCTCGCTCGAGGTCGACGCCACGCGCATCCCGCAGAACATCGTCGTCTCCGTCGAGGGCCTCGAGGCCGGCACGCAGATCACCGCCGCCGACGTCACGCTCCCCGAGGGCGCCACGCTGGTCACCGACGCCGAGGTGCTCATCGTCAACGTCACCGCCGAGGTCGAGCAGGACCTGGGCGAGGACGACGAGACCCCGGCCTCGGGCGACGTCGTCGCCGAGACCGCGGAGTAGTCCGCACCACCCCGGGAACGGGCCCGCTCGCAGCCGCGGCGGGCCCGTTCCGCGTCCGGCGGGGACCCCCCCCGCCGCCCCCGAGGAAGAGGAACGACATGGGTGACACCTGGCTGGTCGTCGGACTGGGCAACCCGGGCGCGCAGTACGCGCGCAACCGGCACAACGTCGGCCAGATGGTGCTCGACGAGCTCGCGACGCGGATCGGCGGCTCGTTCCGCCGGCACAACCGCGCCAACGCCGTGGTCGCCGAGGGCTTCCTCCGCCCGGGCGGACCGAAGCTCGTGCTGGGCAAGCCCAACAGCTTCATGAACCTCTCCGGCGGGCCGACGGCGCAGCTGCTCGACTTCTACTCGGTCGACCCGGCGCACCTGATCGTCGTGCACGACGAGCTCGACATCCCCTTCGACACCCTGCGCCTCAAGCAGGGCGGCGGTCACGGAGGGCACAACGGCATCCGCGACATCCTCGCGGCGACCGGAGGAGCCGAGTTCCTGCGCGTGCGGGTCGGCATCGGCCGCCCGCCGGGCCGCCAGCAGGCCGCCGACTTCGTGCTGAAGGACTTCGCCGGCCCGGAGCGCGAGGCGCTCCCGATCCTGGTCTCGGACGCCGCCGACGCCGTCGAGCTCATCGCCGACTCCGGCCTCTCCGCCGCCCAGCTGAAGTTCCACACCAGCGCCTGACCCGCCCTCCACCGAGGGAACCCTGGACGGCGAGGGAGACCGCAGCCCCGGGCTCCCTCGACGGTTCGGGGTTCCCTCGGCGGTCGGCCCGCGGGGCGGCCGTAAACTGGACCCGTGCCCCTCAACGAGATCATCTCGGCGCTGTCGCGCGCCTCCACGTTCGACGATGCTCTCGCGTACGCGGTGCGGGACGCCGACTTCTCGGTGGCCGACGGCCTCCGGGTCCCCCTGCTCGCGGGGCTGATCGAGAGGCGCGCGGAGGCGGGACGCCCGCAGGCGGCGCTGGTGGTCACGGCCACGGGCCGCGACTCCGAGAACGTGCGCGCCTCCCTCGGCTGCATGCTGCCGGACGCGGACGTCGTCGAGTTCCCGGCCTGGGAGACGCTGCCGCACGAGCGCCTCAGCCCGAGCGCCGAGATCGTGGGGCGGCGCCTGGACGCGCTGCGGCGGATGAAGCAGTGGTCGGGCGAGCGGCCCCTCGTGGTGGTCGCCTCCGTGCGCGCGGCGCTGCAGCCGGTCGCCGACAACCTCGCCGACATCGAGCCGATCCGACTCGTGAAGGGCGCCCGCGGTTACGACCTCGGCCGCATCTCGGCCGAGCTGGTCGACCTGGCCTACGCCCGGGTCGACATGGTCACGCGCCGCGGCGAGTTCGCCGTGCGCGGTGGCATCCTCGACGTCTTCCCCGCGGTGGCCGAGCATCCGAGCCGAGTGGACTTCTTCGGCGACGAGGTCGACTCCATCCGCGGCTTCTCCGTGGCCGATCAGCGCTCGCTCCCGGGCGAGGCCGACTCGGTGGTCCTCCCGCCGAGCCGCGAGCTGCTGCTGGTGCCCGCGGTGAGGCAGCGGGCCCGCGAGATGCTGCACGAGTTCCCGAGCCTGTCGGCGATGCTCGCGAAGATCGCCGAGGGCATCCCGGTCGAGGGGATGGAGTCGCTCGCCCCCGCGCTGCTGGAGCGGCTGGTCCCGATCTCGCACTACCTTCCCTACGGTGCGGCCGTCGCGGTCCTCGCCCCCGAGCGCGTGGCGACGCGGGCGATCAGCCTCGCCGAGACGAACCGCGAGTTCCTGCAGGCGGCCTGGAGCGCGGCGACCGCCGGCGCCGAGGCCCCCATCGACCTCGCCTCGGGCGAGTTCATCTCGCTCGGCACGCTCCGCGACTCCGTGAAGCTCAGCGCCCCGGGCGCCGACGCTCCCGACCACCCCTGGTGGACGATGAGCACGTTCCGCCAGGGCCCCGCCGCGGGCGAGGCCGAGGTGCTGCCGGAGGAGCTCGGGATCGACGAGATCCTCGCCGTCCGCGTCGAGGGCGAGCCGGTCCCCGGATTCGGAGCGAGCGTCGAGGGCGCCCTCGCCCACGTCCGCGCGCGCCTGGCCGACGGCTGGACCGTGGTCCTGACCGCGCCCGGCACCGGCACGGTCGAGCGCACCGACCAGGTCCTCGCCGAGCACGAGGTCGCCGCCCGCATCGTCGCCGACCTCCCCGCCGGGCTCGAGACGGGCCTGGCCTACGTGGTCCAGGCCTCCGTCGACCACGGCTTCGAGGTGGAGGAGGCGAAGCTCGCCCTGCTCACCGACACGGAGTTCTACGGCCGCACCGTCGGCTACGACTCCCGCGCGGTGAAGAAGCTCGCGTCGCGCCGCAAGAACGTCGTCGACCCGCTGCAGCTCACCCCCGGCGACTTCGTGGTGCACGCCACCCACGGCATCGGCCGGTTCGTGGAGCTCTCTCAGCGCGAGGTCTCCAGCGGGGGCCGCAACGCGATCAAGACGCGCCGCGAGTACCTGGTGCTCGAGTACGCCCCCAGCAAGCGCGGCTTCCCCGGCGACAAGCTGCTCGTCCCCACGGACCAGCTCGACCTGCTCTCCCGCTACGTCGGCGGCGAGGCTCCGGCGCTGAGCAAGATGGGCGGGAGCGACTGGGCGCAGGCCAAGAGCAAGGCCCGCCGCGCGGTCCGCGACATCGCGGTCGAGCTCGTGAAGCTCTACTCCGCCCGGATGGCCTCCCGCGGGCACGCGTTCCCGCCGGACACCCCCTGGCAGCGCGAGCTGGAGGAGGCGTTCCCGTTCGCCGAGACCCCCGACCAGCTCACCGTCATCGACGAGGTCAAGGCCGACATGGAGCGGCCGATCCCGATGGACCGCCTGCTCTCGGGCGACGTCGGCTTCGGCAAGACCGAGGTCGCCGTGCGCGCCGCGTTCAAGGCGATCCAGGACGGGAAGCAGGTCGCGATGCTCGTGCCGACCACGCTGCTCGTCCGCCAGCACCTCGAGACGTTCCAGGAGCGCTTCGCCGGCTTCCCCGTTCACCTGCGGGCGCTCAGCCGGTTCCAGAGCGCGAAGGAGTCGAAGGAGACGATCGAGGGCCTGGCCGACGGCACCGTCGACATGGTCATCGCGACCCACCGGCTCCTCAGCGACAACATCGTCTTCAAGGACCTCGGCCTGCTCGTGATCGACGAGGAGCAGCGCTTCGGCGTCGAGCACAAGGACAAGCTCAAGGCGCTGAAGAAGAACGTCGACATCCTCTCGATGAGCGCCACGCCCATCCCGCGGACGCTCGAGATGGCGGTGACCGGCATCCGCGAGATGTCGACCCTCGCGACCCCGCCGGAGGAGCGCCACCCGATCCTCACCTTCGTCGGCCCCTACTCCGAGAAGCAGGTGTCGGCCGCGATCCGCCGGGAGCTCCTGCGCGAGGGCCAGGTGTTCTTCGTGCACAACCGCGTCTCGACGATCAACCGCGTCGCCTCGCAGCTCGCCGAGCTGGTTCCCGAGGCGCGGATCGCGGTCGCGCACGGCAAGCTCAGCGAGTCGCAGCTCGAGCGGATCATCGTCGACTTCTGGGAGCGCAAGTTCGACGTCCTGGTGTCGACGACGATCGTCGAGACCGGCCTCGACATCCCGAACGCCAACACGCTGATCGTCGACCGCGCCGACAAGTACGGTCTCTCGCAGCTGCACCAGCTGCGCGGGCGGGTCGGCCGCGGCCGCGAGCGCGCCTACGCCTACCTCCTCTACGACGAGACGAAGCCGCTGAGCGAGACCGCGCACGACCGGCTGCAGACGCTGGCCGCCAACTCGGACCTCGGCGGCGGCATGCAGATCGCGCTGAAGGACCTCGAGATCCGCGGTGCGGGCAACCTCCTCGGCGGCGAGCAGTCCGGGCACATCCAGGGCGTGGGCTTCGACCTCTACCTGCGGATGATCGGCGAGGCCGTCGACACCTTCCGCGGCGAGGTCGCCGAGGGGCAGACGGAGCTGCGGCTCGAGCTGCCCGTCGACGCGCGCATCCCGGAGGAGTACGTCGACAGCGAGCGGCTGCGCCTGGAGGCGTACCAGAAGCTGTCGGCCGCGTCGTCGCCGACGGCGAAGGAGGGGAGCATCGACCTCGTGGTCGAGGAGCTGACCGACCGCTACGGCGAGCTGCCCGAGGCGGTCGAGAACCTCATCCTGGTGTCGAGGCTGCGGATGCGCGCACAGAAGGCGGGCCTGAGCGATGTGGTCGCGATGGGCTCGAACGTCCGCGTGGCTCCCGCTCATCTGCCCGACTCGATCCAGGTGCGCCTGCGCCGGATGTACCCGACCGCGAAGTACCTGCAGCAGGCCGACGCGGTCGTCGTGCCGATGCCCGTGCTCGACGGCGTTCCGCTCGGCGACCGGGCGCTCATCCAGTGGGTGGCGTCGCTCCTGGACTCGCTGTTCCCGGAGCCGGTCACCGTCTGAGGTCCTCGGGGCGGCGCTCCCCGGTGGCGCGCCGCCCCGCTCCGGCGGCCGTCGCCGCTGCGGGAGGGCCCGCTGGCAGGATGGAGGGCATGCCGCTCCTCGCCGCCCGACGCCCCCGCGAGCCGGAGCCGCTCGCCGGCCCGCTGGTCGCCGTCCGCGGGGTCGCGGTCCGCGCCTCGGGGGTCGAGCTGCTCGCCCCGTGCGCCCTCGAGGCGGAGGCGGGGGAGCGCGTCGCGGTGACGGGCCGCAACGGCACCGGCAAGACCACGCTCCTGCGGGTGATCGCCGGCCTCACCGCTCCGAGCGAGGGAGTCGTGGCGGTGGCCGGGCGCGCCCCGGAGGAGCGCTCCGCCGCCCACCGCCGCGCCGTCGCCGCCCTGATCGGCACCCCGCCCTTCGAGCGGGACCTGACCCTCGAGGAGCACCTCGCGATGGTGGCCGTCTCGTGGGGCGCGCCGGTCGCCGACGCCCGCCGCGAGGCCGCGGCTGGTCTCGACGCGCTCGCGCTCGCTCCGCTCGCCCGCCGCTTCCCGCACGAGCTCTCCTCCGGGCAGACGCAGCTGTTCTCCCTCGCGCTCGTGCTGGCCCGGCCCTCGGCGGTGCTGCTGCTCGACGAGCCGGAGCAGCGGCTCGACGTCGAGCGGGTGCCGCTGGTGGCGGAAGTCCTGCGGCGCGCAGCCGCGTCCCGGGCACTCGTCGTCGCGACCCACAGCCCTGTGCTGATCCAGGGTCTGGGCGCGCGGGTCGTCGAGCTGGAGCGGGCGTGACGCGCGCGGAGAGGGCTCGCGTCGCCGAGGTGCGGGCTCTGCACCGGCACCGCGCCGCGGCTCCGCCGAGTCCGCGCACCTACGCGGGCTACCTCGCCGCGATGACCGTCCTCGTCGTCGTCCTCCCCGTCGCCCGGGCCCTCGCGCTCCTCGCTGCCGAGGCGGGAGCCGTGCCGGAGCCGCTGATCGCCCTCGCCGCGGGTTTCGCCCTGCCCGCCGCCGTGCTCCTGGGCCGGGTGCGCGGACCCGCGGTGGGCGAGCCGCACACCACGGCCGTGCTGCTCGCGACCGATCTGCGCCGCTGGTCGGTGCTCCGCCGACCCGTGGTCCGGGCGTCGGCCGGTCTCGTGGCGTGCTGCTCCGCCGTCGCGTCGCTCCTCGCCCTCGCCGCCTCCGCGCCGCTCCTCGCGGCCGTCGCCGGCGGCGCCGCGTTCGCCGGCCTCCTCGCCGTCGCCTGGCTCGCCGGTCAGTGCCTCCCCTCGCGCCTCCCCGCGCTCGCGGCGGGCCTCCTCGCCTCCCTCGCGGTCCTCGGGGCCCTCCTGCCCGGTGCGCCCACGCCGGGCGGCCTCCTCGCCTCAGCCGTGAGCGGAGCGGAGGAGGTGCGCGCCGCGACCGTGCTGCTCGCGTCGGCCGCGGTCCTCCTGGCCGCGGCGCCCCGGCTGCTCGACGCCGCGCGCGGGCCTCGCCTCCTCGCCCAGGCCCGGCAGTGGTCGGCGACCGCCCGGCTCGGAGCGACGGGCGATCTCGCCGAGTCGCTCGACGGGTACCGCGCCCTTCCGGCGATCGGGCGGGGGCTCCGAGCGGTCCGCCTCTCCCCGCTCGCCCTCGCGGTGCCGGTGCGCGACGCGATCGGCGCGCTGCGCACTCCCGGCCGCTCGGCGGTCGCGGTCGTCGCGCTGGCCGCCGCCGGCGCCGCCGCCGTGCTCGCCGCGGTCGTGCCGTCCTCCATCCTCGCGCTCCCGGCCGCCGCGGCGGGCGTGCTCGCCTACCTCGGCGCCGGCGTCTGGAGCGACGGCTTCCGCCACGCCGCCGCGACCGCGGGACAGCCGGCGCTCCTCGCCCCCGGCCCGTTCGAGCTGCTCCTCCTGCACGCCGTCCTCCCGCTGGTGCTCGCGGTCGGAGTCGCGGTGCTCGGCGCCCTCGCCGCCTCGCTGCTGCTCCCGGGCGCGGCGGTGCCGGTGGCCGCCGCGACCGCCGTCGCCGCCGTCGCCGCGCGGGCGATGGACGCGACCCGGGGTCCGCTGCCGCCGCAGCTGCTCAGCCCGGTGCCGCTCCCGATCGGGGACGGCGCGGGAGTCGCGGTGGTCCTCTGGAACCTGGCGGGTGCACTGGTCAGCGCCTCGACCGCGGTGTCCGTCGCGGCGTCGCCCGGGCTCCTCGCCGCGGTGCCGCTCGTCGCCGGCGGCTGCCTCCTCGTCGCGCGGCGGCGTCTCGCGCGGGCCTGAGGCTCCCGGGCGCCCGCGCCGCCCGGATGTCCGCGGCGGCGGCCGGACCGGATGCGAGGATGGCGGGGTGACCGCGCATCCCCGGCTCGACGAGCTCATCCGCACCGTCCACGTCCTCCGCGCCCCGGGCGGCTGCCCGTGGGACGCCGAGCAGACCCACGAGTCGCTCGTGCGCTACCTGATCGAGGAGTCGCACGAGCTCGTCGACGCCATCGAGGCGGGGGACCGGGCCGACCTGATCGAGGAGCTCGGCGACGTCCTCTACCAGGTGCTCTTCCACGCCGACCTGGCGGCCGAGAGCGCCGAGCCCTTCACCATCGAGGACGTCGCGGCGCACATGAACGCCAAGATGATCGGCCGCCACCCGCACGTCTTCGGCGACGCCACGGCCGAGACGGCCGACGACGTCATCGCGGTGTGGGACGAGCTCAAGCGCACCGAGAAGCCGCACCGCACCAGCGTGCTCGACGGGATCCCGCAGGGCATGCCCGCCCTCGCGCTCGCCGACAAGGTGATCGGCAAGGCGACCTCGCTGGGCGTCGTGGACGCCGGCCAGGGCCCTCTGCCCATCGAGTCGGAGGAGGACCTCGGCCCGCTGCTGCTGGCCATCGTCGCCTCCGCCCGCGCCCAGGGGCTCGACGCCGAGCGCGCGCTCCGCACGGCGACGCGCGACCTGCAGGACGAGATCCGCGCGGTGGAGCAGGAGCGGCGCGCGGACTGAGGCGTCCGCCGGCCCGCCCCGGCCGATCTGGGAGAATCGCCGTCATGGCCTCCCCGATCACCCCGCCCCGCGGCATGCGCGACTTCCTCCCCGCCGACAAGGCGAAGCGCGAGCACGCGCTCGGCGTCATCCGCCGCGTGTACGCCTCCCACGGGTTCGACGAGATCGAGACGCCCGTGGTCGAGGACTTCGACCGCCTCCACTCCGGGCTCGGCGGCGACAACGAGAAGCTCGCCTTCAGCGTCCTGCGCCGCGGGCTCACCCGCGACGACCTGGCGGCGGTCGACGACGCGTCCGCCCTCGCCGACCTCGGCCTGCGCTTCGACCTCACGGTGCCTCTCGCCCGCTTCTACGCCTCGCACCGCGCCGAGCTGCCGGCCGTCTTCCGCTCGGTGCAGATCGCGCCGGTGTGGCGCGCCGAGCGCCCGCAGAAGGGGCGGTACCGCCAGTTCGTGCAGTGCGACATCGACATCATCGGCGAGCCCGGGCAGCTGGCCGAGGTCGAGCTCATCACGGCGACCGCGGCGGCGCTCGACGCCCTGGGCCTCGAGGACTGCACCATCCGGATCAACGACCGCCGCATCCTCACCGGAATCCTCGAGCACTGCGGCTTCGCCCCCGAGCGCTTCGGCCCGGCGCTGATCTCGATCGACAAGCTCGACAAGATCGGCGCCGCCGGGGTCGTCGCCGAGCTCGAGGCCGACGGGCCGGACGCGGCCGCGGTCCTCGGGGGCTACCTCGCGCGGATCGAGCAGGCGGTCGCCGCCGGGGGAGTGGCGCTCGAGCAGTCCGCGATCCTCGACGTGCTGCCCGAGGGCATCGACCCGGAGGCGGTGCTCGCGCTCGAGACGCTGGCCCGGTCGCTGCGCTCGCTGCCCGCCGGCGTCTCGCTCCGCTTCGACCCGACGCTCGTGCGGGGCATGGGCTACTACACCGGCACGATCTTCGAGATCGCGCACCCGTCCTCGGGCTCCTCGGTCGGCGGAGGCGGGCGGTACGACGGGATGATCGGCCGCTTCCTCGGTCAGGACGTGCCGGCCTGCGGCTTCTCGATCGGCTTCGAGCGGATCGTCGAACTGATCGGCGGTGCCGTCGTCGAGCGCCCCGACGCCGTCGTCCTCGTCCACGAGCGCGACGCGGCGCCCGAGCTGCTGCTCGCGCTCAAGCAGGAGCTGATCGCCCGGGGCTCGCGCGTGCGCCTCGAGCGCCGGGCGAAGAACCTCACCCCGCTGCTGGACCGCGCGGCCGCCGCGGGCTTCACCCGCTTCGCTCTCGTTCCGCGCGATGCCGCCTCCGCCGCCGACCTCTCCTTCAAGGACCTCGGCTGAGCCGCGCCGGCGGCGCCGGGTGAGCGACGCCGGCTGCCTGCGCTGAGCCGCGCCCGTGGGAGGGGCCGGGCCGTCCTGTGAGGCCTGAACAGGGTCTCAGACGATCCGTCAGAGGATCATGCCGATCTGGTCGGATCCTTGTCGGATCCGTGAGAGCCTTAATACCCGCGAAATCTGCGGACACACCCGAGAAATCTCCCCCGGATAGCGTCGAGGCACCCGATCGGCGCGGCTTGGCGCGCCTGCACGGGCACCCCGTCGCGACCCCGCGCACCGCACCGCAGCAGCCCTGACGATCCCCACCCGAGGAGTCCCCTTGACCCTGTCGCCCCTCCGCTCCCTCCCGGCCTTCGACCGCCGCAGCCTCCTCCGCCTGGCGGGTGTCGCCGGCCTCGCGATCGGCGGCGCCTCCGTCCTCGCCTCCTGCGCCTCCGACTCCTCCGGCGCGTCCGCCGCGGACGGCGGCGACCTCGGCACCCTCAAGGTCCAGCTCTCCTGGATCAAGAACGAGGAGTTCGCGGGCGAGTTCTTCGCCGACTCGAAGGGCTACTTCACCGAGGCCGGCCTGGCAGGAGTGACGCTCACCCCCGGCCCCTCGACGGGCGTGGCCGAGCTCCTCTCGGGCAGCGCGGACGTCGCGCTCAGCGACGCCGTCTCGATCGGCACCGCGATCGCCCAGCAGGAGGCCCCGCTCAAGATCATCGGCGCGACCTACCAGAAGAACCCCTTCACGGTCCTCTCGATCAAGACCGCCGGCAACATCGCCACTCCGGCCGACCTCGCCGGGAAGAAGATCGGCGTCCAGGCCTCGAACACCTCCCTGTTCCAGGCGCTGCTCGCCGCGAACGGCCTCTCCGAGTCCGACCTCACGGTCGTCCCCGTCGAGTACGACCCCTCCGTGCTCGTCAACGGCACCGTCGACGGCTTCATCGCCTACCTGACGAACGAGGCCATCACGGTCGCGGCCGAGGGCTACGAGGTCGTCAACCTGCCCTTCGCCGACAACGGCCTCCCCTTCGTCGCCGAGACCTTCTCGGTGTCGGAGCAGGCGATCGCCGAGAAGCGCGACGCTCTGAAGGCGTTCCTCGTCGCCGAGATCAAGGGCTGGACCGACGCGGTCAACGACCCGGAGGCGGGCGCGATGCTCGCCGTCGAGAACTACGGCAAGGACCTCGGCCTCAACGAGGAGTCCTCCAAGAAGGGCGCCACCATCCAGGCCGAGGAGCTGGTCGTCTCGGACGAGACGGTCTCGAACGGCCTCTTCACCATCTCCGAGACGCTGCAGTCCGAGACCATCGCGTCCCTCGCGGGCGCCGGGATCGACGTCACGGCCGAGGACCTCTTCGATCTGACCCTCCTCGACGAGGTCTACGAGGAGAACCCCGAGCTGATGAAGTACGCGGCCTGATCCTGATCCACGAAGGGCACCACTCGTGACCGACACGACCGACGCCGGCACCCTGTGCGACCAGGGTGCCGGCGGCACCGGCATCCAGATCCACGGCCTGTCGAAGACGTTCCGGATGGGCTCGCGCAGCGTCGCGGCGCTGCAGGACACCGATCTCCACACCGACCAGGGCAGCTTCCTCGCCCTGCTCGGCCCGTCGGGGTGCGGCAAGTCGACCATCCTGCGGATCCTCGCGGGGCTGGAGGAGCCGACGTCCGGCTCCATCCGGGTCGACGGCCGCACTCCCCAGGAGCTGCGCCGCGACAACAAGCTCGGCATCGCCTTCCAGGACCACGCGCTCCTGCCGTGGCGCAGCGTCATGGCGAACATCCGCCTGCCGTTCGAGATCGCGGGCAAGAGTGTCGACCAGTCCTACATCGACGAGCTGATCGACCTCGTCGGCCTCCGCGGCTTCGAGAAGGCCAAGCCGGCCCAGCTCTCGGGCGGCATGCGCCAGCGCGTGTCGATCGCGCGGTGCCTGATCCTCAAGCCCGAGGTCCTGCTGCTCGACGAGCCGTTCGGCGCCCTCGACGACATGACGCGGCAGAAGCTCAACCTCGAGCTGCTGCGGATCTGGACCGAGAAGCCCGCCACGACGCTCCTCGTCACGCACGGCATCTCGGAGGCGATCTTCCTCTCGGACCGCGTCGCGGTGATGAGCCCGCGCCCGGGACGGGTGAAGGAGATCATCGACATCGACCTCCCCCGCCCGCGCACCCCCGAGATGCAGCGCACCCCCGAGTTCCACGCCTACGTCGACCAGGCCTCCGAGCTGCTGTTCGGCGACGGCGGCGCGGCCGCGGACGACCGCGTCTAGGAGGCATTGTGGCCACCACGCTCCCCGCGGCCCCGCGCCGCACCCTGTCCCTGCCTCCGTGGCTCACCGGGCTGATCGGCGTCGCCGCGATCGTCGCCGTCTGGTGGATCGTGGCGCTCGTCACCGCGCCCACCGGCGCCGCGACCTACGCGCCCGTCCCCACTCCCGTGCAGGTCGTGCAGACCGCGATGGAGGACGGCGCCGGCTTCTACTGGCGCAACTTCTCCGTCACGATCGGCGAGGCGGCCGTCGGCTACTTCTGGGGCAACCTCCTTGCGCTCGTGCTCTCGGCGCTCGTGCTGGTCCTGCCCTGGCTGGAGGGGGTCGTCTCGCAGCTCGCGGTCATCACCTACTGCGTGCCGATCGTCGCCATCGGAGCGATCGTGCTGCTGATCCTCGGCGGTGCGGACGCTCCCGGGAAGGCGAGCGCGACGGCGATCTTCCTGGCCGGCCTCTCGGTGTTCTTCACCACGGTCGTCGGCAGCCTGCTCGGGCTGAAGGCGGCCGACAAGGCGGCGCTCGACGTCGTCACGGTCTACGGGGGCTCGCGGTTCACCCAGCTGCGCAAGGTCCGTCTGATCGCGGCGCTGCCCAACATCCTGTCGGCGCTGCAGATCGCGGTGCCCGCGGCCTTCCTCGGCGCGATCCTCGGCGAGTACTTCGGCAAGATCGAGACGGGCGTGGGCCCGATCCTGGTCGCGGCGCAGGTCTCGCTGAACTCGCCCCGCGTCTGGGCGCTCTTCCTCCTCTGCGCGGGCGTCGCGCTCCTCGGCTACGGCATCGTCGGACTGATCGGGCGCCTCATCGCGCCCTGGTCCTCCGGAAAGCGGGCATGACCATGACGACCACCGTCCCCGACCGCACGGAGCAGTCCACGGCCACGTCGATCCTCGCGGTCGACGAGCTGCGCCGCCAGCTGCGCACGGCCGCCCTCGGCGCGACTCTCAAGAGCCTGCGCAAGAGCCTGCTCGTCGCCCTGTCGACGATCGTGATCGTGCTGGCGATCTGGATCGGCGTGGTCCTCTTCAGCGGGGTCTCGCCCTACGTGGTCAAGGGCCCGTGGGACGTCTGGCAGCACCTGGTGACCGATGCGAAGGCCGCGGAGCACCGCGCCGAGCTGGGCGGCCTCTTCGCCGTGACCATGGGCGACGCACTGATCGGCTTCGCGGCCGGCCTGGTCGTGGCGATCCTCGGCGCGATCCTGTTCCGCCTGTCGAAGGGCATCGAGCACGCGCTGATGCCGTTCGCGATGCTGCTGCGCTCGGTGCCGCTGATCGCGATGGCGCCGCTGATCATCCTGGTCTTCGGGACCGGCTCGATCGCCTCGGTCGCGGTCATCGGCGGGATCGTCGTCCTGTTCCCCGCGCTGGTGACGATCGCCTTCGGCCTCAACAACGCCTCCCCGCAGATGCTCGACGTGGTCGCGGTCTACGGCGGCAGCACTCTCACCGCGATCCGCAAGGTGGCCATCCCCGGCTCGCTGCCCTCGCTCTTCGCCGCGATCCGCATCTCGGTGCCCGGAGCGATCACGGGCGCGCTGCTCGCCGAGTGGCTCTCCACCGGTGCGGGCATCGGCGGGGCGATCAACGCCTGGTCCGCCCAGGCCCGGTTCGCGGACGTCTGGTCGGCGGTCGTGCTCGTGACCGGCGTCTCGCTCGTGCTCTACATGCTCGTGCAGGTGCTCGAGACCTTCGTCCTCTCCCGGATGTCCCTCTCCCTCACCTGACCCCGTCGCTTTCCCCCTTCCGCGGGACGCCACTCGAGTGCGGCTCGCCCGGTGGGTCGCATACCCGGGTGGCGTCTCGCGGGAAGGGGAGGGCAGGGGGAGCGGAGCGACGGGGCCCGGTCAGACGGTGACGATCGCGTCGACGCGGTGGCCGGCCAGCACCTCGCGGCCGCCGAGCCCGTCGAGCTCCATGACCACCGCGATCCCCTCGAGGCTCCACCCGGCGCGCTCGATCAGGCGGCGGCTCGCGTCGAGCGTGCCCCCGGTCGCCAGCACGTCGTCGACCAGCAGCAGGCGCGCGCCGCGGGGCGCCGCGTCCTCGTGCACCTCCAGCATCGTCTCGCCGTACTCGAGGGTCGCCTGCTCGCGCAGCACGGCCCGCGGCAGCTTGCCGGGCTTGCGGATGGTCACGACGCCGAGGCCGGCCGAGTAGGCGGCCGCCGCGGCGAGCAGGAAGCCGCGCGCCTCCACGCCCGCGATCGCGTCGATCCGTCCGCGGTAGGGCTCGATCAGCGCGTCGGCCACCGCCCGCAGGGCCTCGCCGTCGCCGAAGACCGGCGTGAGGTCGCGGAACAGGATGCCCGGGCTCGGGAAGTCCGGGACGACGGCGGTGAGACGGTCGACGTGGTCGGCGGCGGTCGTGGTCACGGGGAACCTCCGGGTCGGCGGGTGCGCCCGGGCCGTCCGGCGATCGGGCCCTGGGAGTCTACGACCGGCCGCGGTCTCCTGCGCTTCGGAGGCGGTCAGTAGACTCCTTCCCGACCGCTCCCGTCTCCGGGAGCCCACCCGTCAAGAGGAGATAGTTGTGGCCCTTATCGAGGCAGTCGTCGCCCGAGAAATTCTGGACTCCCGTGGCAACCCCACGGTCGAGGTCGAGGTCCTGCTCGAGGACGGCGCGTCCTCGCGAGCGGCCGTCCCGTCCGGCGCCTCCACGGGCGCGTTCGAGGCGTACGAGCTCCGCGACGGCGACTCCGACCGCTACCTCGGCAAGGGCGTGCAGAAGGCCGTCGACGCCGTCATCGACGAGATCGGCCCGGCCATCGAGGGCTTCGACGCCACCGACCAGCGCCTCGTCGACGCCGAGCTGATCGAGCTCGACGGCACCGAGAACAAGTCCCGCCTGGGCGCGAACGCGATCCTCGGCGTCAGCCTCGCCGTGGCCAAGGCCGCCGCGCAGTCGTCGGACCTCGACCTGTTCCGCTACGTCGGCGGCCCGAACGCGCACACCCTGCCCGTGCCGCTGATGAACATCATCAACGGAGGCGCGCACGCCGACACCGGCGTCGACATCCAGGAGTTCATGGCCGTCCCGCTGGGCGCCGAGTCCTTCTCCGAGGGCCTGCGCTGGGGCGTCGAGATCTACCACGCGCTCAAGGCGCAGCTGAAGAAGGCCGGCTTCGCCACCGGCCTCGGCGACGAGGGCGGCTTCGCCCCCGACCTGCCCACCAACCGCGAGGCGCTCGACTTCATCCTCAAGGCCGTCGAGGCCGCCGGCTTCACCCCCGGCAAGGACATCGGGCTCGCGCTCGACGTCGCCTCCTCGGAGTTCTACGAGGACGGCGCCTACACGTTCGAGGGCAAGAAGCTCTCGGCCGAGGAGCTCTCCTCCTACTACGCCGACCTCGTCGCCAACTACCCGCTGGTCTCGATCGAGGACCCGCTGGACGAGGACGACTGGGCCGGCTGGACCCACCTCACCGCGGCCATCGGCGACAAGGTGCAGCTCGTCGGAGACGACCTGTACGTCACCAACCCGGTGCGCCTCGCCCGCGGCATCGCCGAGAAGGCCGGCAACTCGATCCTGGTCAAGGTGAACCAGATCGGCACGCTCACCGAGACGCTCGACGCCGTGGCCCTGGCCCAGCGCAACGGCATGACCGCGATCCTCTCGCACCGCTCCGGCGAGACCGAGGACACCACCATCGCCGACCTCGCGGTCGCGGTGGACGGCGGCCAGATCAAGACCGGCGCCCCGGCCCGCTCGGACCGCGTCGCGAAGTACAACCAGCTGCTGCGCATCGAGGAGATCCTGGGAGGTGCGGCGACCTACGCGGGTCGCTCCGCCTTCCCGCGCTTCTCCGCGTAGTCTCGGCACGCCGGACCGGCCCCGGAGCCCAGCACCTCGGTGCGGGCGCCGGGGCCGCTCCACTTCCCCCGCCGCGATCGAGGACAGCAGGGATCCGGCCCAGTCGCTCGGGGTCTCCTGCACCGTGTCGCTCGCGGGCTGCTGCGCCTGCTGGGCGAGCGTCACGTCGT